>DASUZH010000382.1:0-3379 GCA_036376975.1 Burkholderiales bacterium
GGCCGCAGCTTGCGCTGGCGCTCGAGCTGGCACTCGCCTTCGGCGATGATGACTTTCAGGCCTTTGTGCTCGGTGGTCATCGCTTCCTTGAGCACTTTCGCCACCTCGCCGACGCGGTAGTTGTCGACGGTGCGCATCCAGCCCACGCCGATGCCCTCCAGCGCGCGCTCCATGCTCATGTCCGGCGCGTGCGTCTCGCTGTGCTGCGGCGAGGAGGGCAGCTCTTGCGTGCCGGTGGCCGAGCTGTAGCCGTTCTTCATGATCACCAGGATGCCGTCGTTCTTGTTGAACACGGCGTTGGCGATCCCGGTGGTGAGGCCGTTGTGCCAGAAGCCGCCGTCGCCCATCACCGTGATCGTGCGCCCGCCGAACATCGGGTTCACCGCCGAGTTCGACGCCAGGCCGAGGCCGTAGCCGAGCACGGTGTTGCCGATGTTGAACGGCGGCAGCGTCGAGAACAGGTGGCAGCCGATGTCGGCCGACAGGTGGAACGCGCCGGTGTCCTTCTCCAGCACCTTCATCGCCGAGAACACCGGCCGCTCCGGGCAGCCGACGCAGAACCCGGGCGGCCGCGCCGGCAGCCCGCCGAGGAGCTCCGTCGCTTTCTGCTTGAGCGATTTTATTTTTTCGACGGAATGGTTCTGGTTGAAGAACCGGGAAAGGCCGGTGAGCACCACCTCGCCGGTGTACTCGCCGGCCATCGGCAGCACGTCCTTGCCGCTGACCGTCACGTCGTTGACGGCGGCGCGCCGCAGGGCGGCCTGCACGGCGTCCTCGATGTAGGCGGGCTGGCCCTCTTCGACGATCAGGATGCGTTTCTTACTGGAAGAAAAAGAAACGATTTCTTCCGGGATGAGCGGATAGGTGACATTGAGGCAGTAGATCGGCACGCGCGAGGCGCCGAAGACATCGGCCAGGCCGAGGGCCTGGAGGGCGCGCAGCACCGCGTTGTACATGCCGCCCTGGCAGATGATGCCGAGGTCGGTCATCTCCCCCGCAAAGAACTCGTTTAATTTCTTGTCTTTGATAAAAGAAACGGCGGCGGGCCAGCGCACGTCGATCTTGTGCTTCTCCTGCGCGTAGGTGGCCGGCGGCAGGCAGATGCGGTTGTAGTCGAAGTCCGGGCTCTCGAGCAGGCTCTTCTTCGAGATCGGCGACTGCCGGTTGCGCTTGGTCTTGAACGAGCCCTGCACATGGCAGGCGCGGATGCGCAGCTCGAGCATTACGGGCGTGCTGGAGGCCTCCGACAGCTCGAAGCCCTGCTCGACCATCTCGACGATCTTCGGCAGGTTGGGGCGCGGGTCGAGCAGCCACATCTGCGACTTCATGGCGAAGGCGTGGGTGCGCTCCTGGATGATCGAGGCGCCCTCGCCGTAGTCCTCGCCGAGCACCAGCAGGGTGCCGCCCTTGACGCCGGCCGAGGCGAGGTTGGAGAGCGCGTCGGAGGCGACGTTGGTGCCGACGGTGGACTTGAACGCCACCGCGCCGCGCATCGGGTAGTTGATCGAGGCGCCGAGCATCGCCGCGGCGCCGGCCTCGTTGGCGTTGGTCTCGACGTGCACGCCGAGCCCGTCGAGGATGTCGCGCGCGTCGTTCAGCACGTCCATCACGTGCGACACCGGCGCGCCCTGGTAGCCGCCGACGTAGGCCACCCCCGACTGCAGCAGCGCCTTGGTCACGGCGAGGATCGCCTCGCCGTGGAAGGTCTCGCCTTCGCCGAGCTTGAGCTTCTCTACCTCTTCCTTGAAGGATCTTTCCATTGCGGCCTCAGCCCAGGACTTTCGGCAGCCACAGCGCCACCGCGGGAACGAAGAACACCAGCGTGAGCACCAGGATGCTCATCGCCACGTAGGGGACCACGGCGACGAAGATGTGCATCATCGTCACCTGCGGCGGGGTCACGCCGCGCATCGTCATCAGCAGCAGGCCGTGCGGCGGCAGCAGCAGGCCGAGCTGCATGCAGATCAGGAACATCACGCCGAACCACACCGGGTCGATGCCCAGGCGCTGCACGATCGGCATGAAGATCGGCAGCGTGATCAGCATCATGCTCACCTGGTCGACGAAGATGCCGAGGAAGATGAGGATCGCCATCATGCCGGCGACGATCATCGCCGTGGTGAGGCCCAGGCCGAGCAGGCCGCCGACCAGCCCGCTGCTGGCGCCGGAGAACGACAGGATCTGGGCGAAGGTGGTGGCGCCGACGATGATGAACAGGATGATGCTCGAGATGGCGAGCGTGCCGCGCAGCGAGGCGTACAGGTTCTTCGGCGTGAGCGCGCGGTAGACGGCGGCCATCGCGATGGTGGCGAAGGCGCCGATCGCAGCCGACTCGGTGGGCGTCGCCCAGCCGGCGGACATCGACACCACCACGATCACGAAAATTGAAACCAGCGGCACCACGTAGAGCAGGAACGGCGCGAAGCGGGCGAGGCCGTGGTAGCGCTCGAGCGGCGTGGGCGGCGCGAGGTCGGGCTTCAGCTTGACGCGGATCACGATGTACGCGACGAAGGCGATGGAGAGGATCAGGCCGGGCATCACGCCGCCGATCAGAAGCTTGGAGATCGAAATGCCGGAAAAGCTCCCCAGCAGGACGGTGAGGGCGGAAGGCGGGATCAGCATGTCCACCGCGCCGATCGCCATCACCGGCCCGGTGGCCATGGTCGGGTGGTAGCCGCGCGAGAGCATCACCGGCACCATCAGGCTGCCGAGCATGGCGGTGGTGGCGATGGTCGAGCCGGAGATGGCGGAGAAGATGGTGCCGGCGACGACCGCGACCACCGCGAGGCGCCCCGGCACCTGCGCGATCAAGCGCTCCACGCCGTCGATCACCTTGACCGCGATGCCGGTGTGGAACAGCACCTCGCCCATCAGCACGAACAGCGGGATCGGGGTGAGCGAGAAGCTGGTGATGGAGATCACGCTGTTGCGCGCCAGCTGCTCGAGGCCGGGCTCGCCGCCCAGCCAGATGATGGCGCCGAGGATGTTGACGCCGATGAAGGTGAAGGCGACCGGCACGCCGACGAACAGCAGGAGGGTGGATCCCCCGAGCATCAGCCAGGCGGCGAATTGCCAGGACATATTATTTGGAAGTGACCCGCAACATCAGGCCGCCGTCACCGCGTCTTCGCGCGGCCCGTGCTCGGCGAGCGCGAGGCGCCGCATGCGGAACAGCATCTCGGCCGCAAGCAGCGCGAAAGTCACCGGCAACGGCGCGAGCAGCCACCACTCGGGCGTCACCAGCGTCTTGATGGTCATCGCGCCCGACTTGTAGCTGGCCCAGGCCATGCGCGTGCCGTAGGCGACCATCACCAGGCAGCAGGCGAGCGCGACCAGGTCGGCGATCCACTCGCAGTACCACGCCGAGCGCTTCGGGATG
>DASUZH010000383.1:0-2480 GCA_036376975.1 Burkholderiales bacterium
GCCAGGTCCGTCCCGCGCGCGCCGACGAACGGGACGATGAACTTGAAGCCGCATGAGCCGCTGCCGGTCCGGGTCTGCTCCCTCGAGGACATAGTCCCCGACAGCGGCGTGTGCGCGCTGGTCGGCGGCGAGCAGGTGGCGGTTTTTCGAGTCGAGGAGAAGGTCTACGCGGTAGGCAACCGCGACCCCTTCTCGCGCGCGAACGTCCTCTCGCGCGGCATCGTCGGCGACCTCAAGGGCGAGCTGGTCGTCGCCTCGCCGGTATACAAGCAGCACTTCAGCCTGCTCAGCGGCCGCTGCGTGGAAGACCCGGCGGTGCGCATCCCGGTCTACGGCGCGCGGGTGGAGGAGGGCTTCGTCGTCGTCGAGCCGCGGCGCGAGGTCGCCACGACCTGCTGCTACTGCGGCGTGGGCTGCGGCGTGATCGCGTCGGTCTCCAACAGCGAAGTGACCGCTGTGCGCGGCGATCCTTCGCACCCCGCCAACTTGGGGCATCTGTGCACGAAGGGACTATCCCTCCACAAGGCCGATCCTTCCTATCGAGCCCTCACGCCGGAGATCGGCGACCGGAGGGCGACATGGGATGAGGCGCTCGACCATGTGGCCGCGAAATTCAGAAAGATAATTGGAGAAAACGGGCCGGATGCGGTCGCGTTCTACATCTCCGGTCAGCTACTCACCGAGGACTATTACGTCTTCAACAAGCTGGCCAAGGGCCTGATCGGCACCAACAACGTCGACACCAATTCGCGCCTGTGCATGGCCTCGGCGGTCGCGGGATACAAGCAGACGCTCGGCGCCGATGCGCCGCCCGCGTGCTACGAGGACCTGGAGAGCGCGGAATGCGTCTTCATCGCCGGCAGCAACACGGCGTGGGCGCATCCGGTCCTGTTCCGCCGCATGGAAGCGGCGAGGCCGAAGCACGTCGTGGTGGTCGACCCGCGCCGCACGGAAACCGCGCGCGCGGCCACGCTGCACCTGCAGATCGCGCCGGGCACCGACGTCGCGCTGTTCAGCGGCATGCTGCACGTCATCCGCCGTCAAGGGTGGTGCGACGACGAGTACATCCGGCGCCACACCGAGAACTTCGGCGCGCTGGAGGACTTTCCGCTCGACCAGGCGGCAGCCGTCTGCGGCGTGCCGGCCGACGACATCTTCGCCGCGGCGAAGGCCTTCGCAACGTCGAAGGCGACGCTGTCGCTCTATTGCCAGGGGCTCAACCAGTCCTCGAGCGGCACCGCGAAGAACGCCGCGCTGATCAACCTGCACCTGGCGAGCGGCCAGATCGGCAAGGCGGGCGCCGGTCCGTTCAGCCTGACCGGCCAGCCGAACGCCATGGGCGGCCGCGAAGTGGGTGGGATGGCGAATCTCCTCTCAGCCCATAGAGACTTGAGCAGTGAACAGGACAGAAATGAAATAGCCGCGCTCTGGGGCGTGCGGAGCGTCCCGGAACGGCCCGGCAAGACGGCGGTGGAGATGTTCGACGCCGTGAGGAGGGGGGAAATCAGGGCAATCTGGATTGCCTGCACCAACCCGGCGCAGTCGCTACCGGACCAGAACCTCGTGCACGAGGCGCTCGAGCGCGCCGAGCTGGTCGTGGTGCAGGACGCCTACCGCAACACCGAGACGGCCGCCTACGCCGACGTCTTCCTGCCTGCCGCGGGCTGGGGCGAGAAGGAGGGCACCGTGACCAACTCGGAGCGGCGCATCTCGCGCGTGCGCGCCGCGCTGCGGCCCCCCGGCGAGGCCTGGCCGGACTGGAAGGTCGCCGTCGAGTTCGCGCGCAGGCTGCTGCCGGACGGCAGGCGGCTGTTTCCCTATGAAACGGCCGAGAGCATATTCAACGAGCATCGCGAGACGACCCGCGGGCGCGACCTCGACATCACCGGCCTCTCCTACCGGCTGCTCGACGAGCGCGGCCCGCAGCAGTGGCCGTTTCCCGAAGGCGCGTCCGCGGGCCGCAAGCGCCTCTACGAGGACGGCGTGTTCCCCACGCCGAGCGGGAAAGCGCGCTTCGTGCCGACGCCGTACCGGCCGGTGGCGGAGGACGCCGACGAGCGCTACCCGCTGCGCCTGACCACCGGGCGGCTGCGCGACCAGTGGCACAGCATGAGCCGCACCGGGACCATCGCCGGGCTGTTCGCGCACGAGCCGGAGCCGCGCGTGATGGTGCATCCGGAGGACCTGGCCCGCTTCGGCGTGAAGGAATTCGAGCTGGCGAAAATTACCTCCCGCCGCGGCCATGTCTTCATGCAGGCGGCCGCCGACCCCGACGTGGCGCCGGGCACGGTGTTCGCGCCGATGCACTGGGGCGCCCGCTTCCTGCGCGGCGCCGGGCGCCGCGGGATCAACGAGCTGACGCTGGCCGCGCTCGATCCGTCTTCGCGCCAGCCCGAGCTCAAGCACTGTGCGGTAAGCGTGGAAGCCGCGCAGCTACCCTGGCGCCTGGTGGCGTTCGGCTGTGCCGGGTTCGACGCGGT
>DASUZH010000384.1:0-3367 GCA_036376975.1 Burkholderiales bacterium
GGAGCCGGGATAGCGCGGCGCGCTCTTCATGTCGTTGTACCAGTACTCGTGGTGCTCCTTGGCCCAGGTCTCGTCGACGTAGCCGGTGCGCATCGCCTGGTAGGAACCCTCCAGGCCGATGGTGCCGAGGTAGATGTGGCCCAGCGAGATGGCGATGTAGATCAGCGCCGCGATCGCGTGCCAGTTCCACGCGTCCTGCATCACCGCGCGCGACTGGTCGAAGTTCGGGAACAGCAGGATGACGCCGCTCCAGCTCACCGCCACGCTCAGCACCACCACGCCGCCCCAGAACCAGACCTTCTCGCCGCCGTTGAACTTGCCCGACGGGATGTGCTTGCCCTTCGCCATCACCGAGAAGGCGCCGAAGAGGAACTTCAGGTCGTACAGCTTCGGCAGGTTGTGCCGGATGTAGAGCACGACCATCGCGGCCACCGCCACCATGAAGAACGGCGCCACGAAGTTGTGCAGGTTCTTGCCCAGGTTGGTGAGCCAGCCGAACAGCGTGTAGCCGATGACCGGCAGCAGCACGTGCTTGCCGAACAGCATCAGCAGCCCGGTGATGCCGAGGATGCAGAAGCTGATCGCCACCGACCAGTGCACGATCTGGTCGAGCCGGCTGAAGCGCTGGATCAGGCGGCCGGTCGGCCGGTCGTGCAGCTTCACCGGCCCGAAGGCGAAGTAGAACGCCAGGATGGCGACGACGATCAGCACCACCAGCCAGCCGCCGTAGAACGTGACCGGGCCGTTGCGGAAATTGCGCCACGCCTCGCCCGCGGTGACGCTCACGTTCTGGCCGGCGAAGCGGGCGGGCGGCTGGATCAGCACGTTCATCTCGCGGCCGGGAAGGCTGGTGTAGTTCGGCTGGCCCGACTGCACCTCGCGCCAGACCGGCGCGTTGTTGCCCGGCTGCGTGACCTGCTGTTGTTGCTGGCTCTTCTGCTCGGGCGTCTGCGCGCCGGCGGCGCCGGCAAACAGGAACGCGAGCGCCAGGAAAAGAATCCTCATTACAACCTCCGTGTGATTCAAGCCCACTGGTGAGGCCGCTCTACCTGACTACTGGTAAATGCGTTTGTGCTCGTGCTGGGCGAGCTGGCGCTGCTTGATCTGCTCCTCCCAGCTCTGCTGGTTGCCCTTGGTCCAGGTGCCGCCGCGCAGCTCCGCCACGGCCGGCCCGTTGTCCCAGGGCAAGCCGTCGCGCTTGCCCTGGTAGCGCTTCTCGGACACCGGCTCCACGATCTGCTCGCGCTCGCCGCAGGCCGCCAGCCCGTACACCACGAGTACCGCCGCGAGGAGACCCCTCACGACTTCCTCGCCGGCTGCGCGGGCGGCTTGCCGGCCGGGTTGCCCGGGCCGTACGCCGTGCCCCAGCCCCACACCTCGGAGCCCTTGCCACGGCGCAGCACGCGCTCGCGGTAGATGTCGGCAACCACGTCGCCGTCGCCGCCCAGCAGCGCCTTGGTCGAGCACATCTCGGCGCACGCCGGCAGCTTGCCCTCGGCCAGGCGGTTGCGGCCGTACTTCTTGAACTCCGCGTCGCTGCGGTCGGCCTCGGGGCCGCCGGCGCAGAACGTGCACTTGTCCATCTTGCCGCGCAGGCCGAAGGCGCCCGCCTGCGGGAACTGCGGCGCGCCGAACGGGCAGGCGTAGAAGCAGTAGCCGCAGCCGATGCACAGGTCCTTGTCGTGCAGCACGACGCCGTCCGGGGTCTTGTAGAAGCAGTCCACCGGGCACACCGCCATGCAGGGCGCATCCGAGCAGTGCATGCAGGCCACCGAGATCGACTTCTCGGCGCCCACCACGCCGTCGTTGATGGTGACGACGCGGCGGCGGTTCACGCCCCAGGGCACCTCGTTCTCGTTCTTGCAGGCCGTTACGCAGCCGTTGCACTCGATGCAACGCTCGGCATCACAGAGGAATTTCATTCTCGCCATGGCGGTTCTCCTTATGCCTTCTGGACCTGACAGAGCGTGGTCTTGGTTTCCTGCATCATCGTTATCCGGTCGTAGCCGTAGGTGGTGGCGGTATTGACCGCCTCACCGCGCACGATCGGCGCCGCGCCCTCCGGGTAGTAGGGCAGCATGTCCTCGCCCTGCCACCAGCCGGCGAAGTGGAACGGGATGAAGCAGGTGTCGGGACCGACGCCCTCCGTGACCTTGGCCTTCACCTTCAGCTTGACGTGGCTGCCGTCGGCGTTGCGCCCGGGGGTGCTCACCCAGACGTACTCGCCGGTGCGGATGCCGCGGTCGGCTGCGGTCTTCGGGTTGATCTCGACGAAGTTGTCCTGCTGCAGCTCGGCGAGCCACGGGTTGGAGCGCGTCTCGTCGCCGCCGCCCTCGTACTCCACCAGGCGGCCGCTGGTCAGGATGAGCGGGAACTTCTTGTGCATCTCCTCCTTGACCGCGCGGTCCTGCACCGTCTTGAACAGCGTCGGCAGGCGCCACAGCACCTTCACGTCGTCGTGGTTCGGGTACTTCTCGACCAGGTCGGGGCGCGGGCTGAACAGCGGCTCGCGGTGCTGCGGAATCGCGTCCGGCCAGTTCCACACCACGGCGCGCGCCTTGGCGTTGCCGAAGGGCATGCAGCCGTGCTTCATGGCGACGCGCTGGATGTCGCCGGAGAGGTCGTTCGCCCAGGTCTTGCCCTCGGCTTCCTTCTTCTCCGCGTCGCTCAGCTCGTCCCACCAGCCCAGCTTCTTCAGCAGCACGTGGTCGAACTGCGGGTAGCCGGTGGTGATGTCGCTGCCCTTGTTGGCGACGCCGTCCTCGGCCAGCAGGTTGACGCCGTCCTTCTCCACGCCGAACAGCGCGCGGAAGGCGTGGCCGCCGTCCATCGGGTGCTTGTGCGTGTCGTACAGCAGCGGCGTGCCGGGGTGCTTGATGTTCGCGTGCCCGTAGCACGGCCACGGCAGGCCGAAGTAGTCGCCGGTGAGGTCGTAGCCGGTCTTCGCGTCCTTGCCGCCGCGCGCGCGCGTCGTCTTCACGTCGAACACGTGCATGTTCCGCATGTGCGCCTGGATGCGCTCGGGCGACTGGCCGGTGTAGCCGATGGTCCAGGAGCCGGCGTTGATCTCGTTGCGCAGCGTGTCTTCCATCGACGGCTCGTCCATGCCGCGCGCGCCCTTCACCAGGCGCAGGTTCTGCCTGCCGTCCTTCTTGCCGATGAACTGGTCGCCGAAGCCGAGCTTCTGCGCCAGCTGGTACATGATCATGTGGTCGGTGCGCGACTCGAACAGCGGCTCGACCACCTTCTCGCGCCATTGCAGCGAGCGGTTGGAGGCCGTCACCGAGCCCTCGGTCTCGAACTGGGTGGCGACCGGCAGCAGGTAGGCGCCGTCCTTGCGCACCTTGGCGAACATCGCGGCGCTCGC
>DASUZH010000385.1:0-2026 GCA_036376975.1 Burkholderiales bacterium
TTGGGCTCCCACAGGTACTTGATGTCGCCGACGAGATCCGAGTCGCCGGTGTCGAGCAGCTTGCCGAAGAGGAGCGGCGCCTCGATGCCGCTCTTGGGATCGCGGTTCCAGCGCGGCGGCGAGCCGATCTGCGCGCCGCGCAGCGCGAACATGTCGAGCAAGCCGCTGCGGATGCGCTCGGCCGCGGCGATATAGGGTTGGGGTTGGACACCGGGGTCGCACCGGTGCCACGGATTCGAAGAAACGCCGAGATCGGGCTCTGGCACGCTGCGCACGGCGAGCAGCCCCGAGCGCTCCGCGCGCGCCTGCAGCGCGCGCAGCATGCGGTTCGCCACCTCGGCCGGCGTCATGCAGCGCAGCCGGTTCAGGCGCCAGGCGAGCTTGCGCTTCAGGCTGGGCGCCAGGCCCGCTGCCAGATTTCGAGGTTCAGAAGCGTCCAAAGGAGCTCTTCGTGGTTGCGCCGCCCGGCGAGGTGCTCGTCGAGCAGGCGGTCGAGGATCTTTGCCTCGTAATAGGAGCGCGTGAGCGAGCGCGGGCCGCGCAAATGCTCCAGCAGGAACCCGCGCAGCTCGCCGCGCAGCCAGGCGCCGACCGGAATGCGGAAGCCCGCCTTGCGCGGCGCGAGCCCCGCGAGCAGCGGCCTCGCCGCCTGCCGCAGGATCCACTTGGTGGCGAAGCCGCGCACGCGCTGGTCGTCGGGCAGCGCGGAAACCAGCTCGACGAGGCGGTGGTCCAGGAACGGCGCGCGCGCCTCGAGCGAGGCCGCCATGGTCATGCGGTCGGTGCGCTCGAGCACGTTGTCGGGCAGCCATGTCGACTGGTCGAAGTACAGCGCGCGCCGCAGGCCGCTCGCCCCCGGGGCGGCGTCGAAGGGCGGCTGGTCTGGCGCCGGGGCCGCCGTCACCGGTTTCCCGAGCAAGCCATTTCTTTCAACACCGATCCAGCGCACGCAGCGTTCGCGCCAATCGCGGGTACGCAGGCTGGCGAGCGCGGTGCGCAGCCGCGGCCGCCGGCCTGCCAGCGGCGCGGCGAGCAGGAGCAGCGTCGGCAGGCTGCGCAGGCCCCAGTGGCGCTCGGCGACATGGCGGCGGTAGCCGCCCAGCACCTCGTCCGCCCCGTCGCCGGTCAGCACCGCCGGCGCGCCGCCGTGGCGGGCGATTTCGGCAGCCATGAAGTACAGCGCGACGTCGGCCGGGCGCGAGACCGGCGCGTCGCGCTCGGCCACGGCCTGCGGCAGCCGCGCGAGCACGTCGCGCGGCGAGAGCACGATCTCGTGGTGCTCGGTGGCGAAGCGCTTCGCGACCTGCGCGGCGCGCGCGAGCTCGCTCGCCGCGTCGTCCGCAAAGCCGGCCGAGAACGTTCTGACTTTTTGATGCTTGGCTGCGACCGCGACGAGCATCGCCGAGTCGATCCCGCCCGAGAGCAGCACCCCGGCGGGCAGCCGCTCCTGCCCCGCGTCGTCGAGCCTTTCCGTGAAGGCCGCAACGGGGTCGCCGACGTGGGTCGGCGCAGCTGTTCTTCCATCCGGGGACACCCAATAGCGCACCTCGCGCAGCCGGCCGAACTGCCAGAGCGCGTAGCTGCCGGGCGTGAGCTTGCGGATGCCGGCCAGGACGGTGCGCGGCCCCGGCACGTAGCGGTAGAAAAGGTAGTCGCGCACTGCGCCCGGGTCGGGCTGGGCCCGGATTCCCGGGCTCTTGACGAGCGCCTTGATCTGCGAGGCGAAGTGCAGCGCGCCGCCCTGCTCGCACAAGTACAGCGGCTTTTCGCCGAAGCGGTCGCGCGCCAGCATCAGGCGCTCCTTGCGCGCGTCCCACAGCGCGAACGCGAACGCGCCGCGCAGGTGGTGCACGACCTCCTTGTCCCAGCGCTCGTAGGCCCGCACGAGCAGCCGCGCGCAGGATTCGCCGTCGAACGCATAGCCGCGCGCCGCGAGCCGCTTGCCGAGCTCGAGGCGGTTGGCGATGACGCCGTCGAGGACCAGCGCGATTTCGGAATTGGGGTCGTAGTGCGACTGCCCCAGGAC
>DASUZH010000386.1:0-12214 GCA_036376975.1 Burkholderiales bacterium
CGGCCTGAAGACCACCTACTACCTGCGCTCGATGGGCGCCACCCACGCCGAGAAGTCGACCAGCAAGGCGGGCGCGCTGAACGCGGTGCCGACCGACGGCGGCGCGCAGTTCTCGGCCAGCGCCGACGCGACCGAGGCCGCAGCCGCTGCGGAGCCGAAGTTCTGCTCGATCGACAACCCCGAGTGCGAGGCATGCCAGTGATCGCGCTCGGCGCCCGCGGCTTCGCCGGCCCGTTCCTCGCGCCGGTGTGGACGCCGCCGCGCGCGCCGGGTCTGTACCTGGTGCTGGTGCCGGGCTGGCGGCTGCTCACGTTCCACCCGGTGCACATCGGCCAGGCCGCCGACCTGGCCTACGCCGGGCTGATCCGCGGGCACGACGCCTACGCCGAGTGGCTGTCGCTCGCCGGCACGGAGTGGAACCTCTACAGCGCCGCGTGCGAGATGCGCGGCTCGAACGAAGGCGAGCGCCAGGCGGCGTGCCGCGAGCTCGCCAGGATGCAGCAGACGATCACCATAAGAGGGCCGAGCCATGCTCAGCTTTGAGGAAGAGGGCGCCAAGCTCGGCGTGATGCCGGCCGCCGGGTTCGTGCCGAGCGCCCCGGCGCCGGCGGTGCCGGCGCCGAAAGCCGCCGATGCCCGCCAGCGGCGCGTCAGCGTGGAGGACAAGCAGGTCATCAACTCCAAGGCCGACGTCAACCAGCTGGTGCCGTTCAAGTACAAGTGGGCCTGGGAGAAGTACCTCGCCGCCTGCGCCAACCACTGGATGCCGCAGGAAATCAACATGAGCCGCGACATCCAGCTGTGGAAGGACCCGAACGGTCTGACCGCGGACGAGCGGCGCATCGTGACGCGCAATCTCGGCTTCTTCGTCACCGCCGACTCGCTCGCCGCCAACAACATCGTGCTCGGCACCTACCGGCACATCACCGCCCCCGAGTGCCGCCAGTACCTGCTGCGCCAGGCGTTCGAGGAGGCGATCCATACCCACGCCTACCAGTACATCGTCGAGAGCCTCGACCTCGACGAGGGCGAGGTGTTCAACGCCTACCACGAGATCTCGTCGATCCGCGACAAGGACGAGTTCCTGGTGCCGTTCATCGACACCCTGACCGACCCGCACTTCAGGACCGGCACGCCGGAGGCCGACCAGCAGCTGCTGAAGAGCCTGATCGTGTTCTCCTGCCTGATGGAGGGCCTGTTCTTCTACGTCGGCTTCGCCCAGATCCTGGCGCTCGGCCGGCAGAACAAGATGACCGGCGCCGCCGAGCAGTACATGTACATCCTGCGCGACGAGTCGATGCACTGCAACTTCGGCATCGACCTGGTCAACACCATCAAGCTGGAGAACCCGCACCTGTGGACGCCGCAGTTCCGCGAGGAGCTGAACGGCCTGTTCCGCAAGGCGGTCGAGCTGGAGTACCGCTACGCCGAGGACACCATGCCGCGCGGCGTGCTCGGGCTGAACGCGCCGATGTTCAAGGAATACCTGAGGTTCATCGCCAACCGCCGCTGCCAGCAGATCGGCCTGGAGACGCTGTTCCCGGGCGCCAGCAACCCGTTCCCCTGGATGAGCGAGATGATCGACCTGAAGAAGGAGCGCAACTTCTTCGAGACCCGGGTCATCGAGTACCAGACCGGCGGCGCGCTGAACTGGGAATGACCATGCCAGAGGAAGACACCATGCGCATCACCGCCTGCAAAGCCGAGGAAGACTACAAGCTGTGGCTGCGCTTCGAGGACGGCCTCGAGGGGCGCGTGTTCCTCGGCAACCTGCTCGAGATCGGCGCTTTCCAACTCTGGCGCGACGTGCGAGAGTTCGAGAAGGTGAGCGTCGATCCGCAGACCGCGACTGTTACATGGGATGGAGGTATTCGCTTGGACGCCGACATCCTTTACCATGACGTCAAGGCGAACCAGATTCAGCGCGCCGGCGCGGGTGAGAATCCGCCGCCGGCGGTTGGATAGTCCGGGCCGCAAGCCCGGGCTCTTTTGTTCAACAACATAGGAGAACGCAACATGGCGAAGAAAAAAGCGAAAAAAGGCGGCAAGAAAAAGAAGAAGAAGAAATCAGGAAAAAAGAAGAAGAAGTTAAAGAAGCCAGCAGGCAAGAAAAAAGCGGCCGGTAAAAAGAAATCCGGCAAGAAGAAGAACAAGGCCGCCAGACCTGTGGCCAGCCCCGCGGCATCGATGGCAGCAACTGCTGCGCCGCCATCAGCGCTGAATCCAGCGGCCGCATGGCCGTTCCCCACGGGCTCCCGGCCGTAACCGGGGACCCGGGGAACGATGGCCCCGAAGCTCAGCGGACCGGCTTGGTGAATCGACCCAAGAACGGAGACCTAGGCCGGTCCGCGAGGCTTCCTGCGAGCGAGCGCACATTCTAGCTAGGGCGCCGCGTTTTGCATTCCCCAGGCGGAAGTGATTGACATAACAAGGGAATCCCGCCTATGCTGCCGACCGCTGCACCGCACCATCCGAGCTCCAAGCCCCTTCCCATGAGCCTGTCCGTCCTCGCTGTCCGAGCGTTCGCCGCGACGCGCGCCTTGTTCGCGCTGATCGGCGTTGCGGTGGTCGCGGGCTACCTGCTGATGCCGCATGTGCAGTCGCAGGCCGGGCTCCCGGTGAGCGTGCCGCTGCTCGCCGTCGCCGAGGCGCCGGCCGAGGCCGCGCCGGCCGAAGCCGGCGCTCGTCCGGCGGCGGTCGCCGAATCGCCGCTCGAGCTCGAGCAGCGCGCGGTCACCGAATACATCGCCAAGCGCTATCGCGTCTCCGACCAGGCGGTGGCGGCCTACGTCTCGCTCGCCTACCAGGCGGGCGCCCAGCATTCGGTCGACCCGCTGCTGATCCTCGCGGTGATGGCGATCGAGTCGCGCTACAACCCGGTCGCCGAGAGCAACATGGGGGCGCGCGGCCTGATGCAGGTGATCCCGAAATACCACCTGGAGAAGCTGCTCGACCACGGCGGCGAGCCGGCGCTGCTCGAGCCGGCGGTCAACATCATGGTCGGCGCGCAGATCCTGCGCGAGTACCAGCGCCGCTTCCGCGACACCGAGACCGCGCTGCAGATGTACGCCGGGGCGCTCGACGACGTCACCACCCAGTACGCCTCCAAGGTGTTCGCCGAGAAGGCGCGCCTCGACGCGCTGCGCGTCAAGACGAAGCGAACCGGGCAATCCGCCTAGCGGCTTCCTGCAGGTCGTCCATGCTTCGCGTGTAAGCGAAGCGCACGTACCGCCCGGTCTGATTGGAGCCGAAGTCGACCCCGGGGGTCGCGGCGACGGCCTCCTTCTCCAGCAGGTTGCGTGCATAAGCGCGCGCGTCGCCCCCGCAATCCGCATAGATATAGAAGGCGCCGTGCGGCTCGGCCGGGACGCGCAGTCCGGCGCGCTGCAGCGCCGGCAGCAGGAAGTCGCGCCGCCTAGCAAACTCGGTGCGGCGTTGCTCGAGTACTTTCAAGGAATCACCTGAAAAAGCAGCTACCGCTGCATGCTGCGCCGCGGACGGCGCGGAGATGAACAGGTGCTGGCCGAGCTTCTCGAAGCCGCGCACCGCGTCCGCCGGCAGCACCACCCAGCCCAGCCGCCAGCCGGTCATGCAGAAGTACTTCGAGAAGCTGTTGATCAGCACCACTTCGCCGGGCAGGCCCGCGGCGCTCCACGGCTCGCTGCCGTAGACCAGCCCCTGGTAGATCTCGTCCACCAGCAGCACGCCGCCGCGCCCGGCGATGAACTCGGCGATGCTTCCCAGTTCCTTCTTGTCTATCAAGGTGCCGGTCGGGTTCGAGGGCGATCCGAGCAGGAGGCCCTTGGTCCTCGGCCCCCAGGCCGCGCGCACCATCTCGAGCGTCGGCTGGAAGTTCTCCTGCGCCGACACCGGCAGCGTCTTCGCGACGCCTTCGAAGGCCCTCACGAAATGGCGGTAGCCGGGATAGCCCGGGTCCGGAACGAGCACCTCGTCGCCCGCATCGACATAGAGCGCCGCCGCGGTCAGCAGCCCGCCGGAGGCTCCCGCGGTTACCGCTATGCGTGAAGCGGGGATCCGACTGCCGAATTTCGCCTCGTAATGGGCCGCAATCGCTTCCCTCAGCGCGGGCAAGCCGAGCGTGGCCGTGTAGGCGGTCAAGCCGTCCCGAATCGCGCGCACGCCGGCCTCCACCACCGGCGCCGGCGCGGTGAAGTCGGGCTCGCCGATCTCCATGTGCACCACTTTGCGTCCGGCTGCCTCGAGCGCGTGCGCGCGCGAGAGCACGTCCATCACCTCGAACGGTTCGATTTCGTCGGCGCGGCGCGCCGTTGGGGTGCGCATGAGGGTGAGGGATTATAATTTTTTAGTGGATGAGCAACTAAAGAAGAACGCGCTCGAGTATCACCGCCGCGGCACCCCGGGCAAACTGTCGATCCTGCCCACCAAGCAGCTCACCAACCAGCGCGACCTCGCGCTCGCCTATTCCCCGGGCGTCGCCGCAGCCTGCGAGGAGATCGTGCGCGACCCGGCGCAGGCCACCAGCCTCACCTCGCGCGCCAACCTGATCGCGGTGGTCACCAACGGCACCGCGGTGCTCGGCCTGGGCGCGATCGGCCCGCTCGCCGCCAAGCCGGTGATGGAGGGCAAGGCGGTGCTGTTCAAGAAGTTCGCCGGCATCGACTGCTTCGACATCGAGCTCGACGAGCGCGACCCGCAGAAGCTGATCGACATCATCGCGGCGCTCGAGCCGACCTTCGGCGCGATCAACCTGGAGGACATCAAGGCGCCGGAATGCTTCGTGATCGAGCGCGGGCTGCGCCAGCGGATGAAGATCCCGGTGTTCCACGACGACCAGCATGGCACCGCCATCACGGTCGCCGCGGCGGTGGTCAACGGCTTGAAAGTAGTAAACAAGAAGATTGCCGAGGTGAAACTGGTCACCTCCGGCGCAGGCGCCGCGGCGCTCGCCTGCCTGGAGCTGCTGGTGAAGATGGGCCTGCCGATGGCCAACATCATGGTCACCGACATCAAGGGCGTGGTGTACAAGGGCCGGCGCGAGGAGATGGACCCGGACAAGGAGCGCTTCGCCAGGGAAACGAAGGCGCGCACGCTCGGCGAGGTGATGGCCGGCGCGGACGTGTTCCTCGGCCTGTCGGCCGGCGGCGTGCTGAAGCCGGAGATGGTGAAGAAGATGGCCGAGCGGCCGCTGATCCTGGCGCTCGCCAATCCCGAGCCCGAGATCCTGCCGGAGCTGGCGAAGGAGGCGCGGCCGGACTGCGTCATCGCCACCGGGCGCTCGGACTACCCGAACCAGGTCAACAACGTGCTCTGCTTCCCGTTCATCTTCCGCGGCGCGCTCGACTGCGGCGCCACCACCATTACCACCGAGATGGAGCTCGCCGCGGCGCGCGCCATCGCCGAGCTGGCGCAGGCGGAGACCTCGGAGCAGGTCGCGCTTGCCTACGGCATCGAGTCGATCAGCTTCGGGCCCGAGTACATCATCCCGAAGCCGTTCGACCCGCGCCTGATCGCGCGCATCGCGCCCGCGGTGGCGCAGGCGGCGACGGCCTCCGGCGTGGCGACGCGGCCGATCGCCGACATCGAGGCCTACCGCCAGTCGCTCACCCAGTTCGTCTACCACTCCGGCCTGATCATGAAGCCGCTGTTCACCGCGGCAAAGGCGGCGCCGCGGCGCATCGTCTACGCCGAGGGCGAGGACGAGCGCGTGCTGCGCGCCGCGCAGATCGTGGTCGACGAAGGGCTGGCGCGCCCGACGCTGATCGGCCGGCCGCAGGTGGTCGAGCAGCGCCTCGAGCGCCTCGGCCTGCGCGTGCGCCCGGGCAAGGAGTTCGATCTGGTGAACCCGGAGTTCGATCCGCGCTACCGCGACTACTGGACGACCTACCATAAGCTGACTGAACGGCGCGGCGTGTCGCCCGAGTACGCGCGCGTCGAGATGCGCCGCCGGCACACGCTGATCGGAGCGATGCTGATGTACAAGGGCGAGGCCGACGGCATGCTGTGCGGCACCTTCGGCACCCACGCCCTGCACCTGAAGTACGTCGACGAGATCATCGGCCGGCGCGCCGGGGCGAAGCACTATGCGGCGATGAACGCGGTGATCCTGCCTTCGCGCACCGTGTTCATCTGCGACACCTACGTCACGCCCGACCCGGACGCCGAGCACATCGCCGAGATGACCCTGCTCGCCGCCGAGGAGATCAAGCGCTTCGGCGTGCAGCCGAAGGTGGCGCTGCTGTCGGCGTCGAACTTCGGCTCGGTCGAGACGCCCTCGTCGCAGAAGATGCGCCGCGCGCTGGCGCTGATCGGCGAGCGCGCCCCCGAGCTCGAGGTCGAGGGCGAGATGCACGGCGACGCGGCGATCTCGGAGGAGATCCGCCTCAAGGTATTCCCCAACTCGCGCTTCCGCGGCGAGGCCAACCTGCTGGTGATGCCGACCCTCGACGCCGCCAACATCTCGTTCAACCTGCTGAAGACCGCCGCCGGCGGCGGCGTCACCATCGGCCCGATCCTGCTCGGCGCGGCGCGGCCGGTGCACATCCTGACGCCCTCGGCCACGGTGCGCCGCCTGGTCAACATGACCGCGCTCGCGGTGGCCGACGCCAACGCGCCGCGCGGCCAGGAACAGAGCCTGTTCTAGCCATGTCCGCCGCGGCCGGCAACGTCGCGCCCTTTCCTGCCAGCAGGATCAAGCCGCGCGCGGGGCTGGTGCTGACCGGCGGCGGCGCGCGCGCCGCGTACCAGGTGGGGGTGGTCAAGGCGGTGCGCGACATCCTCGGCAATCCGACGCGCAATCCGTTCCCGATCGTCTGCGGCACTTCGGCCGGGGCGATCAACGCCGCCACGCTGGCGGTGTTCGCCGACGACTTCTCGCGCGCGGTCGGCAACCTGCTCGAGGTGTGGGAGCACATGCGCTGCGAGCACATCTACCGCACCGACTCCTGGCACATCATGCGCAGCGGCGCGCGCTGGCTGTCGGCGATGATGCTGCTGTCGCGCCACAACCCGATCTCGCTGCTCGACAACACGCCGCTGCGCGAGATGCTGGCGAAGAACCTCGACTTCGGCCGCATCCAGGGCAACATCGACGCCGGCTCGCTGTACGCGGTGTGCGTCACCGCCTCGGGCTATACCTCCGGGCAGAGCGTGTCGTTCTTCCAGGGCGGCAGCGGCCTCGAGGGCTGGGAGCGCAACCAGCGCATCGGCGCCGCGGTGCCGATGAATCTCGACCTGCTGCTCGCCTCGGCGGCGCTGCCGTTCATCTTCCCCGCGGTGAAGTTCAACCGCGAGTATTTCGGCGACGGCTCGATGCGGCAGATCGCGCCGGTCAGCCCGGCGCTGCACCTCGGCGCCGACCGCGTGCTGATCGTCGGCACCGGGCGCCAGAGCGAGGACGGCGGGCGCGTGCGCTCCAACGTCTACCCGTCGCTCGCGCAGATCGCCGGCCACGCGCTGAACAGCATCTTCCTCGACAGCCTGATGGTCGACATCGAGCGCCTGGAGCGCATCAACCGCACGGTGCAGCTGATTCCGCCGGAGAAGCTGTCCGACGCCGGGGTCAGCCTGCGGCCGGTGAAGGTGCTGTTCATCACCCCGTCGCAGCCGATCGAGCGCATCGCGGCGCGCTTCATCCACGCGCTGCCGCGCACGGTGCGCTTCATCCTGCGGCCGACCGGCGCGCTCAACCGCTCCGGCTCCAACCTCGCCAGCTACCTGCTGTTCGAGGAGTCGTTCTGCCGCGCGGTGATCGACCTCGGCTACCAGGACACGGTGAGCCGCGCCGCCGAGGTGAAAGAGCTGTTCGAAGTCGCAGCCTGAGGAAGCCATGCCCGACCAGACCCCGCCGCAAGATCCCTTCGAGCTGTTCCGCCGCCTGTGGGGGCCGCTCGGCGTGCCGCTGCCCGGCATGGCGATGCCGACCCTCGACCCGGGCGAGATCGAGAAGCGCATCGCCGAGCTGCGCTCGGTCGAGGGCTGGCTGACCATGAACCTGAACATGGTGAAGTTCTCGATCCAGGGGCTCGAGGTGCAGAAGGCGGCGCTGCTCGCCATGCGCGGCGGCGTCGAGCCGAAGAAGGAGTGATGTTCCGCTTCGCCCACGCCGGCGGGGCGGACTGGCGCGAGTGCGCCGAGCGCTGCGCCGGGCGCCTCGGCCGCGCCGGGGGCGGGCTCGGCTTCGTCTATTTCTCCGACGCGCTGGTCGGCTCTTCCGGCGAGATCCTCTCCTGCCTGAGGGAACGGACCGGCGTCGCCGACTGGGTCGGCTCGGTCGGCACCGGCATCGTCGCCACCGGCACCGAGTACCAGGACGAGCCGGCGATCGCGGCGATGGTCGCCGACCTGGATGCCTCGGCGTACGGCGTTTTTTCCGGAAGAATTCAACTAAAGAAGCAGGCCCACTTTGCCGTGGTCCACGCAGACCCGCAGGCCCCCGACGTGCCGGGGCTGGTGGCCGACATGGCGGCGAAGGTGGAGAGCGGCTACGTGGTCGGCGGCATCTCCAGCTCGCGCGGCGCCACGGTGCAGATCGCCAACGAGGTGGTGTCGGGCGGCCTGTCGGGCGTCGCGCTCGCGCCGCAGGTGGCCGTCGCCACGCGCCTGACGCAGGGCTGCGCGCCGTTCGGCCCGCGCTACCGCATCACCGCCTGCGAGGAGAACGTGATCGCCGAGCTCGACGGCCGGCCGGCGCTCGACGTGCTGCTCGAAGCGGCGGACGAGAAGCTGATCCGCTCGGGAAGGATCCTCGCCGGCCTGCCGGTGGCGGGATCGGACACCGGCGACTACGTGGTGCGCAACCTGGTGGGAATCGACCCGCGCGCGAAGCTGGTCGCCATCGGCGAGGCGGTCGAGGCGGGCGGGCAGATCGTGTTCTGCCGCCGCGACGCCGCCGCGGCGCGCGAAGACCTCGCCGGCATGCTGGAGAAGCTCAAGTCGGCGGCGCCGCGGCCGCGCGGCGCGCTCTATTTCTCCTGCGTGGCGCGCGGCGAGCACATGTTCGGCAGCCGCGGTGCGGAACTGGGCCTGGTGCGGCAGGTTCTCGGCGACGTTCCGCTGGTAGGATTCTTCTGCAACGGCGAGATCTGTCACGACCGGCTGTACGGGTACACCGGCGTATTGACGCTTTTTCATTAGGAGCTTTTCATGGCAAGGGCAGTCCGTTATCACAAGCAAGGCGGTCCCGAAGTCCTGCAGGTCGACGAGATCACGGTGGGCGACCCGGGGCAGGGCCAGGTGCGCATCCGCCACACCGCGATCGGCGTCAACTTCGTCGACGTCTACCAGCGCGCGGGCGTGTATCCGATGCAGCTTCCCGGCATCGGCGGCAACGAGGGCGCCGGCGTGGTCGAGGCGGTCGGCCCGGGCGTGAAGGACCTGAAGAAGGGCGACCGTGTCGCGTATACCGGCTTGCCGGGCTCGTACTGCGACGAGCGCATCGTGCCCGCCGACCGCATGGTGAAGCTGCCGAAGGGCATCAGCGACGAGCAGGCCGCCTCGATGATGCTGAAGGGCCTCACCGTGCACTACCTGATCCACTCGTCCTACAAGGTGAAGAAGGGCGACATGGTGCTATGGCATGCGGCCGCCGGCGGCGTCGGCCTGATCGCGGGCCAGTGGCTGAAGAAGCTCGGCGTGGTCGGCATCGGCACCGTCGGCTCGGACGACAAGGCGAAGCTGGCCAAGGCCCACGGCTGGAAGCACGTGATCAACTACAGCAGCGAGAACTTCGTCGAGAAGGTGAAGGAGCTGACCAAGGGGAAGAAGCTGCCGGTGGTGTACGACGCGGTCGGCAAGACCACCTGGGACGGCTCGCTCGACTGCCTGCAGCCGCGCGGCCTGATGGTGTCCTTCGGCAACGCCTCGGGCGTGGTGCCGCCGGTCAACATCGGCATCCTGCAGCAGAAGGGATCGCTCTACCTGACGCGGCCGACGCTCGCCACGCACATCGCGACGCGCGCCGACCTGGTCAAGCGCGCGAACGACCTGTTCAACGCGGTGAAGTCGAAGAAGGTGAAGATCGAGACCACGGCGCGCTACAAGCTGGCGGACGCGCAGAACGCGCACCGCGATCTCGAGGCAAGGAAGACTACGGGATCGGTGATCCTGCTTCCGTAGCCCTACTTGATGTTGAGGATCTTCATCGCCTTGGCCAGCGTGTCGACCGATTCCTGATGCTTGCCCGACTTGTGCAGGGCTTCTCCGTCGGCGCGCAGCTTCTTCACCTCCGCGGCCTGCTGCGCGGAAAGCTTCGGGTTCTTGGCCATCGCCGCGTCGATCTTCTTCATGTCGGCAGGGCAGTGGAAGGCGAGAGCGGCTGAGGCGGACAGCGCGAGGGCGGCAGCTAGGGCAATGCGCTTCATGCGGTTCCTCCGATGATTGATCTGGACGTCGCCGGGCTGAGGGAGCGCCTGGGGCGCCCCCGGCCTGCCTCGGCAGTATACGGCGACGATGGCACGGGGCGCGAACAGGCTGCCACCGTGGCGGCGGTGCTGGTGCCGATCGTTACCCATCCGTCCGGACTAACGGTGCTTTTTACGCAGCGCACCGCGCATCTCAAGGCGCACTCGGGGCAGGTGAGCTTCCCCGGCGGCCGCGCCGAGCCCGGCGACGCCTCGCTCGAGGAGACCGCGCTGCGCGAAACCGAGGAGGAAATCGGCCTGGCGCGCGCCCGCGTCGAGTTGATCGCCCGGCTGCCGGAGTACCGCACGCGCACCGGATTCCGCGTCACGCCGGTGGTGGGGCTGGTGCAGCCGCCGCTCGAGCTCGCGCCGGACCCGAGCGAGGTCGAGTCGGTGTTCGAAGTGCCGCTCGCGTTCCTGCTCGATGCGCGCAACCACAAGCGACAGACCCGGGAGTACCAAGGACGCACCGTCGGCTTCTACGAGATGCCGTATGGGGATCGCTATATCTGGGGCGCGACCGCGGGCATGATCGTCAACCTCTACCGGGTTCTCGCCGACTAGAATCGGGGGCATGGGGGCCCTCGGCATCATTACCGCGCTGCTGGTCGAGCAGTGGCGGCCGCTCGGCGATCGCCGCAACCTGCAGGCCGCGCTCGCGGCGTGGGTGTCGTGGCTCGAGCAGACGTTCAACGCCGGCGAAGAGCGCCACGGCGCGGTCGCCTGGCTGGTCGGCGTGCTGCCCGCGGCCGCCCTGGCGATCGCCGCGCATGCCGCCCTCTACGCCGTGCATCCGGTGCTCGCGTTCATCTTCCATGTCGCGGTCCTGTACCTGACGCTCGGCTTCCGCCAGGTCAGCCACTACTTCACCGACCTGCAGCTCGCCATCAAGGCGGGGGACATCGAGCGCGCCCGCGGCCTGCTCGAGGAGTGGCGCGGCGCCTCGGGCGTGGTGCGCACGCGTGAGGAGGTGGTGCGCCTGGCCATCGAGGAGGCGCTGCTCGCCGCGCATCGCCACGTCTTCGGCGTCATCTTCTGGTACATGCTGCTGCCCGGCCCGAGCGGCGCGATCCTCTACCGCCTGGCCGCGATGCTCGCCGCGCGCTGGCGCCACTACGGCGCCTTCGGCCGCTTCGCGCAGCGCGCATTCCACCTGCTCGAATGGCCTGCGGTGCGCGTCACCGCGGCGTCGTTCGCCGTGGTGGGGGACTTCGAGGACGCGGTCTACTGCTGGCGCACGCAGGCGCGCGGCTGGCACGACCCCGACGCCGGCCTGGTGCTCGCCGCCGGCGCCGGCGCGATGGGCGTGCGCCTCGGCATGCCGGTGCAGGAGCTCGACGGCGCCGTGCCGCGGGTCGAGCTCGGCGTCGGCGACGCCGCCGACGGCCCGTTCCTCGACAGCACCGTCGGCCTGCTCTGGCGCGCGCTCGTGGTGTGGGTCGCGATGCTGATCCTGATCACCCTCGTGCGGCTCCTTTGAGCGACCGCCTGCCGCTCGCGCTGGCGGTAGTCGTGCTCGGTGCGCTCGCCGTTTCCGGCATCGCGCCCTACGACCGCACCACGTGGTGGCTGGAGGTGCTCCCCGCCATCGCCGCGCTCGTCATCCTGGCCGCGACGCGCAACCGTTATCCGCTTACGACGCTGCTCTACGTGCTCATCGCGCTGCATTGCCTGGTGCTGATCTACGGCGGCGCCTACACCTACGCGCGCGTGCCGCTGGGCTTCTGGCTGCAGGACCTGTTCGGCGGCGAGCGCAATCCCTACGACAAGATCGGCCACTTCATGCAGGGCTTCGTCCCGGCGATGATCGCGCGCGAGGTCCTGCTGCGCGGCGG
>DASUZH010000387.1:0-3364 GCA_036376975.1 Burkholderiales bacterium
GCTCACCTTCCTCGGCGGCGCGTTCTACTCGATCGACATGCTGCCGCCGGCCTGGCGCACCTTCAGCCTGTTCAACCCGGTGGTGTACCTGATCAGCGGCTTTCGCTGGAGCTTCTACGGCAGCGCGGACGTGCACGTCGCTGCCAGCCTGGCGGTGACGTTCGGCTTCCTGGTCGTCTGCCTGGCGGTGGTGGCGTGGATCTTCAGAACCGGATATCGGCTGAAGTCGTAAAGGCAGGTTGAAATCGTAGAATCCGGGCGGTGCCGCGCTCGCTTTCCGACTGGCTCGAATACATTGAGAAGCAGCATCCGAGCACCATCGCGCTCGGCCTGGAGCGCGTCGCCGAGGTTTTCGCCCGCCTGAACGCGGCGCCGTCCTGCCCGGTCATCACGGTGGGCGGGACTAACGGCAAGGGCTCTACCTGCGCGATGCTCGAGTCCATCCTGCGCGCCGCGGGCTACCGCACCGGGCTCTACACCTCGCCGCATCTCGTGCGCTACAACGAGCGCGTGCGCGTCGGCGGCGTGGAGGAGGGCGACGAGGCGCTTGCCGAAGCGTTCGCCGCCGTCGAAGCGGCCCGCAGCGACACGCCGCTGACCTACTTCGAGTTCGGCACGCTGGCCGCTTTCTGGCTGTTCAAGAAGAAAAACATTGAAGTGGCGGTGCTCGAGGTCGGCCTCGGCGGACGGCTCGACGCGGTCAACGTGGCGGACGCCGACTGCGCGGTGCTGACCAGCGTGGCGATCGACCATGTCGACTACCTGGGCGGGACGCGCGAGTCGATCGGGCGCGAGAAGGCCGGCATCTTCCGGGCCGGCCGGCCCGCGGTGGTGGCCGACCCCGATCCGCCGCAATCGGTCCTCGAGGCGCCGGGCGCGAAGCTGTTTTTCGGCAAGGATTTCGGCTACGCGGCGGAATCCACGCAATGGGCGTATTGGGGGCCCGCAGGGAAGCACGGCGGCCTCGCGCATCCAGCGCTGCGCGGTGCAATCCAGTTGCGCAACGCGGCGGCGGCGCTCTGCGCCCTCGGCACGCTGCGCGAACGCCTGCCCGTGGCGATGCAGGACGTGCGCCGCGGCCTCGCCGAGGTGACGCTGCCGGCGCGCTTCGAGGTGCTGCCGGGCCGGCCGCAGGTCATCCTCGACGTCGCGCACAACGTCGAGGCGGCGGGCACGCTGGCGCGCAATCTCGCCGACTCCGGCTTCGCCGCCGAGACTGTCGCGGTGTGCGGCATGCTGCGCGACAAGGACCTCGCCGGCGTGCTGCGCGGCCTGGCGCCGCGCATCGACCGCTGGCACCTCGCCACGCTGCAGGGGCCGCGCGCGGCGTCGGCGCGCGACCTCGCCGCGCAGCTCGGCGCGCTCGGCGTGAAGGAATCCTCGCTCAGCCTGCACGATTCGCCCGCGCAGGCGTTCGCCGCGGCGCGCGAGCGCGCGAGCGAGAATGATAAGATCGTCGTGTTCGGTTCCTTTCTGACCGTCGGCGAAGTCAAGGCATGGCTGAACGACAACAAGACATCGAAACGCTGAAGCGCCGCGGCCGCAGGAGGCTGGTGGGCGCCGTGGCGCTGGTGCTCGCCGCGGTGATCGTGCTGCCGATGGTGTTCGAGCCGGAGCCGCGCAAGAGCGCGCCGCCGGTCAGCGTGCGCATCCCGGGCGAGAACGAGGCGCCGTTCAAGCCCAAGGCGGTGCCGAAGCCGCCGGAGAAAAAGGCCGAGGAGAAGAAAGCCGAGGCCAAGGCGGAACCGCCGCCGCCCCCGCCGCCGGCGGAAAAGAAGGTCGCCGTCGCCAAGCCCGCCCCCGCCAAGCCCGCGGCGCCGAAGCCCGCCCCGTCCGAGCGCGCACGCGCCGAAGCGGCGCTGGCGGGCGCCGAGTACGTGTTCCAGGTCGGCGTGTACGCCGATCCCACGAATGCCATCGAAACGCTCAAGGCGGCGAAGCTCAACTATTCCACCGAGAAAGTGAATAACCTGACCCGCGTGCGGGCAGGACCGTTCGCTACGAAAGAAGCGGCCGAGAAGGCGCGCGAGCGCGTGAAGGGCCTCGGCCTTGAGCCGGGAACCGTGAGCACCAAGGCCGGATGACCTGGTTCGACTTCGCCTTCCTCGCCGTGCTCGCGCTTTCCGTCGCCTGGGGCGTCTGGCGCGGCCTGGTGCACGAGATGCTGTCGCTCGGCGGCTGGGTGCTCGCCTTCCTCGCCGCCAACCTGCTGTCCGGCCCGCTCAGCGAGCAGATCACCTCGACCATGCGGCCGGAGCTGCGCGTGCTGCTGGCGTGGCTCGGCATCTTCGTCGTGGTCCTGCTCGGCGCCAGCCTCGCCGGCATGCTGCTCGGCCGCTTCATCAAGTCGGTCGGCCTGAAGTCCACCGACCGCACGCTCGGCGGGCTGTTCGGCCTGGTGCGCGGCGTGGTGATGGGCCTCGCCTTCGCGCTGCTCGCCGGCCTGACGCGCTTCCCCGCGCATCCCGCCTGGAAGGATTCGTTCTTCGGCCCGCCGCTCGGCAACACCATCGTGCAGCTGAAGCCCTGGCTGCCGCCCGCGCTCGCCGGACGCCTGCGATACAATTGATCTTTAACGGCACCGCGGAGTCTTAGGTTTCATGTGCGGGATCCTCGGCATCGTCGCCCATTCGCCCGTCAACCAGCTGCTCTACGACGGGCTGCTGCTCCTGCAGCACCGCGGCCAGGACGCTGCGGGAATCGTCACCAGCGAACGCAACTCCTTCCACATGCACAAGGGCGGCGGCATGGTGCGCGACGTGTTCCGCACGCGCAACATGCGCTCGCTGCCCGGCAACCTCGGCATCGCCCACTGCCGCTACCCGACCGCCGGCTCGGCGTTCAAGGTGGCCGAGGCGCAGCCGTTCTACGTCAACTCGCCGTTCGGCATCGTCCTCGGCCATAACGGCAACCTGACCAACTCGGAGCAGCTGAAGGAGGAGATGTTCCGCACCGACCGGCGGCACATCAACACCGGCTCGGACTCCGAAGTTCTGGTGAACGTCCTCGCGCACGAGCTGGAGCAGAACGCGGTCAAGCTGCGCCTCGACCCGTCGACCATCTTCGCCGCGGTGGCGAACGTCCACCGGCGGGTGCGCGGCGCCTACTCGGTGGTGGCGATGATCGCCGGCTACGGCGTGCTCGCCTTCCGCGACCCGTTCGGCATCCGTCCGGCGGTGATCGGCTACAACGAGACCTCGGCCGGCACCGAATACATGGTGGCCTCGGAGTCGGTTGCGATCGATGCGCTCGGCTTCCGCGTGCTGCGCGACGTCGCCCCCGGGGAAGCGGTGTTCATCGACGAGGACGGCCGCTTCTACGCGCAGCAGTGCGCGCCGCAGGCCAGCCTCAACCCCTGCATCTT
>DASUZH010000388.1:0-3022 GCA_036376975.1 Burkholderiales bacterium
TTCAGCAGCTTCGGCCGCAGCTGGGTGGAAGCGGCATCGAAGAAAATCTCGTCTGTCTTATTTGCCAGACAGCTATCCAGGTCCGTCGTCCAGCGCTGGACCCCATGCTGCTTCGCCAGCTCCTCGACCTTGGCCGCGTTGCGGCCGACCAGGATCGGGTCGGGCATCAGGCGTTCGCCGCTCTTGAGCGCCAGGCCGCCCTGCTTGCGGATTTCCAGTATCGACCGGATCAGGTGCTGGTTCATTCCCATGCGACCGGTGACGCCGTGCATGATGATGCCGACGCGCTTCTGCGTCATGAAAACTCCTTCATTGATTTCCAGTCCGGCAGCGTTTCGGTGGCGAAGCCGGGGCAGCCGAGGCTCTTGCAGCGGATCACGCCGTCGGCGATCTTCAGGCGCACCGCGCCGTGGCTGCGCTCGTAGATGTCGGGATGCTTGGTCCAGAACGCCGCCTGCTCCGGCTCGGGCAGCCCGCTCATGCCGTTCACGTAGTGGTGGCCGTTGCGCTCGACGTGCTTCAGGCCGAGCAGGCAGGTCAGCGCGAGGTCCTGCTGCAGCGCGAGGCCGGCCTGGATGGTGAGGTCCTCGCCCGACATGAAGAAGCGCTCGGCGCCGATCTCGCGGTTCCACATCGTGCAGCGCGCCAGATTGAGGATCGACTTGTACAGGCCCTTGCAGGTCTTGGACGACACGCCGGTGTAGCCCAGGCGCCGCGCGCGCGGGAACGCCTCCAGCGTGTCCTCCGACTCGTCGATGATTACCGGCTTGGCCACCTCGGCCAGCTCGGAGACGTCGTCGGCGAGCGCCTGGCTGCGCTTGATCGGCTGCTCGATGAACAGCACGCTCGACAGCAGCCGCTTCAGGCGCGCGTCGCCGCGCAGCTTGCGCCACAGCTCGATCACTTCGTCGGCGCTGCCGAACTGCTCGTTGCCGTCGAGCGTCGCCTGGTAGGCGGCCTCGCTGCGGTCGAGCACCGAGGCGATCGCGGCGAGGCGCTCGAGGTCGGCCGGCACGTCGCCGCTCACCTTGAGCTTGAAGTAGCGGTGGCCGTAGCGCGCCACCACCTCCTCCAGCGTCTGCGGCAGCCCGTCGTTCAGCTTCTCCTTCACGTCGGCGGCGGTGATCGGGTCGACCAGGCCGACGGTGTGGCGCGCCGCCATGATCTGCGCCGGGCGCAGCTCGAACAGGAAGCCGTTCATGTCTAGCGCCGCCATGTCCTGCTGCCAGCCTGGCGCGCTGATGCCGGGGATGTTCTTGCGCACCGCCTCGTAGAACGAGATGCCGAGCGCGCGGCACAGCGCGTCGAGCAGCGCGCGGTCGACCAGCGCGGGACCGAAGCCCGCGGTCAGGTTGTTCATGCCCTGCAGGGCGGCGAGCGCGAGCTGCGGCCCGTACACCTCGATCGAGTGGCCGAAGGCGTTGTTCTCGGCGCCGGCCAGGTAGGAATCGCGCGCCAGGCGCAGCGCGGTGCGCAGCTGCTCGAAGTTCTGCTCGTTCGACAGCGACGGATCCTTGTCGAACCATTTCGGCACCAGCATCTCCGCCGCGCCGCCTTCGGCCTCCTTGCCGTTCTCGAGCGCGATGCGCGCCCGCACGAACGCCTGCGGCGCCTCGGTCATGGTCACCACGCCGAAGCGGAACGGCAGGCGCAGGCGCACCGGCCGCTCGAGCAGGTCGATCTGCTTGACGGTGAATTTCATCAATCCATCGCCAATACGCCCTTGGACTTGAAGATCTCGCGGATCCGTCCGGCGTAGTCGTTGAACTTCGGCGGCAGCCTGTCGAGGCGGCGCGGCCGCGGCAGGTCGACCTCGATGATCTCGACGATGCGCCCGGGACGCGGCCCCATCACCACCACCCGGTCGGCGAGCAGCACCGCCTCCGGGATGCTGTGGGTGATGTGGATCGCGGTCTTGCGCTTCTCCATCCAGATGCGCTGGATATCCATCGAGATCTGCTCGCGGGTCAGCGCGTCGAGCGCGCCGAACGGCTCGTCCATCAGGAGCAGCGGCGGATCGTGCACCAGCGCGCGGCAGATCGAGACGCGCTGGCGCATGCCGCCCGACAGCTCGTAGGGCTTCTTGCGCTCGAAGCCGGACAGGCCGGTGATCTCGAGCAGGTGGCGCGCCTCGCGCTCGCCCGCCGCGCGGTCGCCGCCGCGGATCTCGGTCTGCAGCATGACGTTCGACAGCACGTCGCGCCAGTCGAGCAGGATCGACTCCTGGAACACGATGCCGACGTCGGTGAGCGGCCGGTCGACGCGCCTGCCGCCGACGGTGATGCTGCCGGCGCTATGCGGCTGCAGCCCCGCCACCATCTTGAGGATGGTGGTCTTGCCGCAGCCGCTCGGGCCGACGACGGCGACGAACTCCGACTGGCGCACGTCCAGGTCGATGTCGACGCAGGCTTCGACCGGTCCATCCTTGGTCTCGTAGCGCTTGCCTACGCCCTCGAGGCGAATGTAAGTCTCGCCCCCCATCTACTTCTTCGGAAGATACGGCGCTTCCGACAGGTAGCTATTGGTGAAGTACACGTTCACGTCGGGCTGCGCCTTCAGCTTGGCGTACCGCTCCAGCAGGTCCTGGCTGTCCTTCCAGTCGCCGGCGTCGGACCAGGCGATCGGCTTGCCCTTGGTGCGCTCGGTGCGAATGATGGTCATGGTGCCGTCGACTTCCAGCAGCGCGATCTCCTGCGTGAATACCGGCGCCGCCTTGCGGAAGATCTCGGCCGCCTCGGCGCGGTTGTCGAAGCTGTACTGCCAGCCGCGCTGCGAGGCGCGCAGGAACCGGCGCAGGTTGTCCTGGTTCTTCGCGTCCTTCAGCCAGTCGTTGTTGGAGATGATGGCGCTCGACAGGGTGGTGACGCCCGCCATGTCGTAGAGGCGCGTCCAGCCCATCTTCACGCCGGTCTGCAGCTGCATGCGCGGGCCCTGGTCCATGAAGTAGCCGAGCAGCGCGTCGGCCTGCTTGTTGAGCACCGCCTGCTCCTTCGCCGCCGGGTTGGCCACGGTGATCATCTGC
>DASUZH010000389.1:0-28981 GCA_036376975.1 Burkholderiales bacterium
CTGGATGATGTGGAACTGGCTGATGAGCGCGCTGGCCAGCGAGGCGGCGCTGCTGCTCTACGACGGCTCGCCGTTCGTCGGCCGCGGCAAGGTGCTGTTCGACTTCGCCCAGGCCGAGGGCATGACGCATTTCGGCACCTCGGCCAAGTTCATCGACGCCATCGCCAAGACCGGCGTCAAGCCGCGCGAGACGCACGACCTCGGCGCGCTGCGCGCGGTGCTGTCGACCGGCTCGCCCCTCGCGCCGGAGGGGTTCGACTACGTCTACGAGAACGTCAAGGCGGACGTCTGCCTGTCCTCGATCTCGGGCGGCACCGACATCGTTTCCTGCTTCGTGCTCGGCAACCCTGTCGGGCCGGTCTGGCGCGGCGAGATCCAGGCGAAAGGCCTCGGTCTGGCGGTCGATGTTTTTGACGAGACAGGCTCTGCAACAAAGGGCAAAGGCGAACTGGTCTGCACCAAACCCTTCCCGGCCATGCCGCTCGGCTTCTGGAACGACGCCGACGGCGCGAGGTACCACGCCGCCTATTTCGAGAAGTATCCGGGGGTGTGGCGCCATGGCGACTGGTGCGAGATCACCGAGCATGGCGGCATGGTCATCTACGGCCGCTCCGACGCGGTGCTCAACCCCGGCGGGGTGCGCATCGGCACCGCCGAGATCTACCGCCAGGTCGAGCAGCTCGACGAGGTGGTCGAGTCGCTGGTGATCGGGCAGGATTGGGATTCTGACGTGAGGGTGGTGCTGTTCGTGAAGCTGCGCGAAGGCCAGTCGCTCGACGATGCGTTGGTGAACAAGATCAAGAAAAAGGTGCGCGACAACACCACGCCGCGGCACGTGCCGGCCAAGATCCTGCAGGTCGCCGACATCCCGCGCACGAAGAGTGGCAAGATCGTCGAGCTGGCGGTGCGCGACGTGGTGCACGGCCGCCAGCCGAAGAACCTCGAGGCGCTCGCCAACCCGGAAGCGCTGGAGCATTTCAGGAACCGCATGGAGCTGGCCGCCGCATGACTGGCATCCCCGCCGGGCCGTTCGCCGGGCTCGACGAGCACGCGCTGCGCGCGCTGTGCCCGGGCGGGACGGTGCGGGCGGTGGCGAAGAACGTCATCGTGGTCAGCGCGGGCGACGCCACCGATTCGCTCTACGTCATCCTGTCGGGCCGGGTGAAGGCGTTCGTCAGCGACGAGCAGGGCAAGGAGGTGGTGGTCAACACCATCGGCGCGGGCGACTTCTTCGGCGAGCTGGTGCTCGACGGCGGCCCGCGCGCGGCCTCGATCATGACCCTCGAGGCCTGCCGCTTCTACGTCATCTCGCAGGAGGAGGCCGAGCGCCTGCTCGCCGCCAACCCGGCCTTCGGCCGCGAGCTGATCCGCAAGCTGATCGGCAAGGTGCGCTCGCTCACCGGCCAGGTGCGCGACCTCGCGCTGAAGGACGTCTACGGCCGGCTGGCCAAGTTCGTCGAGGAGAACGCGGTTGAGCAGGACGGGCGACGGGTGATCCCCGAGCGCCTGACCCAGGCCGAGATCGCCGCCCGCATCGGCGGCTCGCGCGAGATGGTGAGCCGCATCCTCGGCGACCTGGCCGACGGCGGCTACATCGCGGTGGAAGGCAAGCGCATTGCCCTGCTGAAGAAGCTGCCGGCGCACTGGTAGGAGCAGGAATGTGCATATGGCACAGATCCTCTGTGCCGCGGGGCGTCGAGAGGCGACCGGCAGCCTCCTAGAGTCCCTCCATACGAGGAGGGACACCCATGAACAGACTCTGGCGGATCCTGGCGGGCGCGCTCGGTGCGGTCTACGCCCAGCCGCTCATCGACGTGATCACCGAGCGCGAGCGCATCGCGCTGGAGATCGCGCGCGTCGAGGACGAGATCGCGAAATTCAAGAACCTCCAGCCCGCCGCCTAGCGGTACCATTTTCCGCGCCGGCGGGATTCCGCGCCGGGTTTATCCGCATGTCCTGAACGGCAGCGCTTGTCACTCGGGGGAGTGAGGGGATGGGGTCGGAGGTCACCAGCAAGCACCTGCAGGGCGTCACCGACCTGACGCTGGTCGCGGACATCAAGCCCGGCCTGGCGCCCTCGCTCGACGCCTGCACCTACGAAACCCGCCTCGCGCTGGTGATGCGCACGTTCACCGGGCTGCGCTCGTCTTCCCGCGAGTACGCGGTGATCCGCCCGTTCTCCGACACGGTGGAGCGGATCCAGGAAATCCACTCCTTCCGCCTCGCCGTCATCCCGCCGAAGGAGGGCGAGGGCGTGACGCGCAGGCTGCTCCTGTCGGTGGGCTTCGACGGCGGCTGGGAGCAGTACATCCGCCGCGTCTGGCGCGACCTCGGCCCGCTGCTCGACGTGATGTTCTGCAACACCACCGACTACAAGAGCGCCTGGGACCACAGCTTCCAGGACTACGTGGCGTGGATCCGCTCCAAGCAGCTCGACACCGGCTTTTTCTACAGCGCGACCGGGCTCTCGGTGACCGACCTGCAGTACCTCCGGCAGGTGGAAAAGCTCCATCGGGAGGGCCATGCCAACCTCGAGCTGGCGGCGGCCCAGCTCACCGCGGCCGATCCGGAGGCCGTAGCGAAGGACGCAGCCGCGCTGAACCCGGCCGAGGCCATGCGACTCGGCCTCACCGCGCTGGGCACGCTCTACCGGCTCACCGACTTCTACCCGCCCGACCATGCGGACGGCGGCTATCTCTGGCGCGCGACGCGCCAGCTGATGAAGGAGCTCGATACGCCCGGCCTGCCCGCCCCGGTGCGTGCGGCCTATGCAACGCAGATCGACTGGTTCGAGAAGCCGCCGCCCGCGCCGGCGCCCGCCCCGCAGCCCTGGCCGAAGTTCGACCCCGCCAACGTGCAGGCCGGCATCCTCAAGGGCTACGACCAGGGCAGCGGCACCGACCCGCGCAAGAAGGTCAACCACGGCTGCCTGCTCCTGCTGCAGATCGCCGACCCGGACGTGGCGAACGCGCACGCCTTCCTGCGCGCGCTGCAGCCGATGATCAGCCGCCACGACGCGCCGCCGCAGGGCGAGGTCTACACCAACGTCGCGTTCACTTGCCAGGGGCTCGCCAGGCTCGGCGTGCCGGCCGCCTCGCTCGCCGCCTTTCCGAAGGAGTTCCAGGAGGGCATGGCGGATCGCGCCGACCTGCTGGGCGACTTCCGCTGCAACCATCCGCGCAACTGGGCGCTGCCGAAGCGCAACTGGCCGGCGCCGGGCGGGCGCGTCCAGCTGTCGACCGTCGACATCGTCGTGCAGCTTCGCCTGCGCGGGCGCGACCTGCAGCCCGGCGACCACGAGGTCGCCGGCAACCCGGGACACCCCCTGTACGCCGCGGTCGAGGGGCTGGACAAGCTGGCCGGCCGGCACGGCGTGCGGCTGCTGTCGGTGGAGACCATGGTGAGCTACCGCGACGCCAACCTCGATCCGGTCGGGCACCTCGATTTCGTCGACGGCATCAGCCAGCCGATGGTGCCGGGCATCGACCCGGCGCTGGACGCGGACGACGCGAAGCGCGTCAACTGGCGCGACCGCGTCGGGCTGGGCGAGATGCTGTGCGGCCACCCGAACGACGGCGGGGACGCGCCGTTGAGCGGGCCCGCCGCCGAGTACCTGAGCGACGGCACTTTCCTCGTGGTGCGCAAGCTGCGCATCGATACCGACGCGCTGGACGAGTTCTACGAAGAGCAGGAGACGAAGCACGGCATCCCGCGCCGCGTGCTGGAAGGCAAGATGATGGGCCGTGCCGGCGACGGCACGGCGCTCGCCGCGCCCACCAAGGGCAACGACTTCAACTACAGCAGCGCGGCCAACCAGAGCGGCGCGCTGTGCCCGTTCCAGGCCCACGCGCGGCGCGCCAACCCGCGCACCGACCCGGCCGGGGATCCTTCCAAGCGGGTGCCGCGGATCATGCGCCGCGGCATGTCCTACGGGCCCAAAGGGGCCGGCGCCGCCGACTGCGGCCTGATGTTCCTGGCGTACAACGCGAGCATCGCCGAGCAGTTCGAGGTGATCCAGCGCTGGATCGCCGGCGGCAACAGCACCAACGTATTCGCCGGCGACGCCGACCCGTTCCTCGGCGTGCCGCAGCTCGGCGATCCGCGCACCTTCCGCTTCCACGACGGCGCCGCGGTGACGCGGGTCGACCTCGACGCCGGCAGCCCGCATCCCGGCGCGCGGCCGTTCTCGCAGGTCGAGTGGGGCGCCTACCTGTTCGTGCCTTCGCTCGCTGCGCTCGGCAAGCTGGCCGCGGCGGCGCCGCAGACCCCGTCGGACGCGGTGGCGAGGGGCGAGCAGATCATCAAGACGCTGCTCTACCTCGAGTCGCTGCCGGGCGCCGACATCCCGCGCATCCGCGACGCGTGGAAGGCCTACCTGGAGGACCTCGGCTCGAAGGAAAAGGGCTACAACAGCGCGATCTGGGCCGCCCTGCGCGAGAAGTTCGGCGGCGCGCTGTGGACGCCGTACGGCGTGCTGGTGGCGAACCCCAAGATGGTCGACTTCGTGTTCACCAACAAGGACCTCTATTCGGTCGAGGGGCACGCCGGCGGCGCCGAGCCGGTCGAGGGCTACCTGCACCGCTCGCGCGACACCATCGGCGAGATCTACCTCGGGCTGGACGACACGGGGCCGGGCTCCGAATACCAGCGCAGGTCGAAGGAGACCAACGAGGAGCTGATGCGGCTCACCGGGGAGGAAGCGTTCGTCCTCGCCCGCGACGCCACCGTGAAGCACCTCAAAGGACTGCTCGCGCTGAACGGCGGCAAGGAAGTCACGCTCGACCTGCGCACGATGCTGTCGGATCCGGTGCTGGCCGCGGTGTGCCGCGCCTGGTTCGACCTGCCGGACGGCAAGTACGTGGTGGACGGCGGCTGGAACTGGCAGTCGGGTCACACGCCGTGCTGCCCCGGCGACTTCACTTCGCCTTCGCGCTACATCTTCCAGCCCAACCCGGCGAAGCAGGTGGGCGACTACGCGAAGGCCCAGGGACGGGCGCTGCACGAGGCGGTCCGGCAGTTCGCCGGCGCGATGAAGGGCAAGGTGAGCGGCAAGCTCTCCAAGGCGCTGTTCCGCATCATCCCGGACGACGACGACCGGCTGGCGAGCACCTTGATCGGCGTGATGATGGGCTTCCTGCCGACCGTAGACGGAAACTTCCGCAGCACGCTGCTGCAATGGCTGGCGGACGGCACCCTCTGGCGCCTGCAGGCGGACCTGCGCGCGGCGCCCGGCCCGATCGACTTCGCCCGCGCGCAGTCGGTGCTGCTCGGCGCGCTCAAGGCGGGCATGCAGAAGCGCCCGGTGCCCGACATCGTCTGGCGCACGGCGAAGGTGAAGCACGACCTCGGGCCGGTCGCGGTGCATCCGGGCGACAAGCTGGCGATCGGCATCGTCTCGTCGACGCAGGACAAGCTTGCCGCCGGCAAGCTCGACGTCTACCCCGTGTTCGGCGGCAAGCGTGGGCCTGACGGCCCGACGCACGCCTGCCCGGCGTACGAGGCGGGCATGGGCGTGCTGCTCGGGATGGTCAGCGGCCTGCTGGAGGCGGGAACGCTCCGCCCGACGCCGGTAACGCTGACGGTCCTATTGTCTTAAGCGCTCCGCCTGCGCCAAGTGCCACGCCATGTCCATCGCTTCAAACCCGGCCATCGCCCGCTCGAGTAGGGGAAGCGCCGCCGCACGGTTGCCGCGCGCGAGCTCGATCTCGGCGGCGCACAGCTCGGTCGCCGCGGTTTCGTGGCGCGCGCCCCTGTCGCGCGCCGCCTGCATCGCCAGCGCCAGGTAGCGTTCGGGCGGCCGGCGGGCGTGCCCGCCCGCGGCGGCGCGGGCGAGCGCGCGGCAGGCCATGGCCTCGCCCAGGCGGTCGTCCCGCCTCGCGCGCTTCAGGGCGCGCGAGGCATGGGCGCGCGCCTCGCCGAAGCGGCCGGCGGCGACCATGCCCTCCGCCAGCCAGCCGTAATTCAACGAGATGAACAGGCGCTTGTCACGCGCCTCCAGCCATTGGGTCGCGGCGTCGATCGTGCCCAGCGCCTGCGGGTCGCCGCGCAGGATCCAGTTGGCGTAGGCGCCGAGCGCGCGGCTCATGCCATATACATAGAGGCTCTTGACCCGCTCGGCGATGTGCTCGGCCTCGGCGGCGGACTGGCGCGCGTCCTCCCAGCGGCCCTGCCAGAGGCAGACCGCGCTGCGCCAGCACAGCACCGAGCCCTCGACCACCTTGTTGCCGCCGCGCAGCGCGTCGAGCGCCTCGTCGAAGCAGGCGTGCGCCTCGGCGAAGCTGCCGCGGTCGCCGAGCACCGATGCCTTGCAGGCGAGCGAGTAGGCCGAGCCGATCGCCGGCCCGGTGCGGTGCGCGCGCCGCACGGCGATCGCGGCGTCGAGCTGCGCCAGCGCCGGCGCGTAGTCGCCGGCCGCGGCGCGCGCCTGGCCGAGCGTGGCGGTGATCTGCACGCCGAGCGCCTCGTCGCCGGCGCGCCGCGCGGCGGCGAGCGCGCGCTCGCAGTGACCGATCGCGAGGCGGGACTCGCCCAGCCCGTAGTTGAGGTAGCCGAGCCAGTACTCGGCCCCGGCCACGCCGGCCGCATCGTCATGCCCGGCGGCGAACTCGGCGGCGCGCTGCAGCACGTCGAGCTGGTCCTTGGCCGGGTCGAACACGCAGGCCATGCCGAAGCGCTGCACGATCTGGCTGCGCCGGCGCCGGTTCGCTTCGGTCGGCTCGAGCAGGTCGAGCGCGGCGAGCGCCGCGCGGTATTGCGCCTGCGCGCGGTCGAGCGCGGCGGCGGCCATCGCCTTGTCGCCCGCCAGCTCGGCGTAGCGCGCCGCCTCGGCGTGCCGCCCGCCGGCGCCGTAGTGGTAGGCGAGCGCCTCGAACGGCTCGGCTTCGCTGCCGGAGCCGTGGCGCAGCAGCGATTCGGCGATGCGCAGGTGCATCGCGCGCCGCTGGTGCAGGCCGACCGAGTCGTAGATCACGTCGCGCGTGATGCCGTGCTTGAAGCGCAGCCAGCCGGGCGCCTCGCCGGGGAACAGGAAATCCTGCTCGGCGAGGCCCTGCACCAGCGGGTCGTGCTCGCCGCGCCCGGTCATGCCTTCGAGCAGCCAGGCCGGCACCACGTTGCCGATCACCGCGGCGGCGCGCAGCAGCTCGGCCTGCGCGGCGGGCAGCCGCGCGACGCGCGACTCGATCAGGCCGTTCAGCCACGCCGCGCCGCCGCGCGCGCGGCCGAAGCGGTGCTCGGCGCTGTCGTGCGCCGCCGAATGGCACAGCTCCTCGATGAACAGCGGGTTGCCGCCCGAGTAGCGGTGGATCTCGGCGACGACGAACGGGTCCCTGCTCGGCAGCAGCGCGCTCACCGTCTCCGCCGCCTCGCTTTCGCTGAACGGCGCGAGGTCGAGCACGCGCGCGTCGCTCATCTCGGCGTCGCCGGCGGCGATGCCGCGGGTGGCGAGCAGCACCATCAGGCGGCAGCGCTCCAGCCGGCGGATCGCGCCCAGCACCTGGCGCGTGGCGTCGTCCGCCCATTGCCAGTCGTCGATGAACAGCACGATGGCGCGGCTGGCGGCGAGGGCGGCGAACAGGTCGCGCAGCGCGGCGGCGGTGTTGTCGGGCGTGGCGCGCGCGCCGTCCGGCTCGCCGGAGAGCAGCGACAGGGCGCGCAGCAGCTCGCCGCGGTGGCGCTCGAGCGCCGGGTCGATGCCGCGCAGCGTGCGGCCGAGCGCCTCGGCGGCGAGAACCGCCGACATGCCGCGCTCCAGGCGGCAGAGCGAGCGCAGCATCTGCAGGAAGGGCTGCAGCGGCTCGGCGTTGAGGTAGCTCTCGCAATGGCCGCGGTGCACCTGGAACTTGCCCGCGGCGCGGCCGAGGAACTCGTCGGCGAGCCGCGTCTTGCCGAGGCCGGGGCCGGCGGAAAGCGCGACGTAGGCCGGTTCGCCGGCGGCCGCGGCCTGCAGCGTCTCCTCGAGCGCGCGCATCTCGGCCTTGCGGTCGACCAGCGGCACCAGGCCGCGCCGCGCGCGCGCCTCGAAGCGGGTGGTGGCCGGCGCACGGCCGAGGATGCGGTACACCCCGATCGGCTCGGCGGCGCCCTTCACCTCCAGGTGCTGCCGTCCACCGGTCTGGAAGAAGTGGCTTTCGGCGCCGAGCGTCGCCTCGCTCACCAGGATCTCGTCCTTCTCGGCGGCGTCGGACAGCCGCGCGGCGATGTTCGGCGCGTTGCCGAGCAGCTCGAAGCGGCCGCGCACCAGGTCGCCTTCGTCGAGCAGCACCAGGCCGGCGTGGATCCCGCTGTGCAGGCCGAGCCGCGCCCCCGGCAGCGGGCGCTCGAAGCGGAACTCGCGCACCACGGCGTGCAGCTGGAGCGCGGTCTCGGTCGCCCGGCGGCCGTCATTCTCGCCCGCGTCGGGGTAGCCGAAGATGGCGAGCAGGCCGTCGCCCTGGATCCGCACGATGGTCCCGCCGTGCTTCGGGATCACTTCCTGATAGGCGCGCCGCAGCCGGCCGAGCAGGTCGGCGTAGTCTTCGGCCTCCATGGCGTCGGCCAGACGCGTCGAATCCGACAGATCGGAGAAGAGGATCGTGAGGTGGCGCCGGCGCATCCTGCGGCACATTTTCCCATTTGTGGTGGCGGAATAATGCGGGTAGACTTCGCTATTCCTACACGCGCTAGGTAAATGGCAAAGTATGTCTTCGTAACAGGCGGTGTAGTTTCCTCATTGGGGAAAGGCATCGCCGCCGCTTCCCTCGCCGCGATCCTCGAATCGCGCGGCATCCGAGTCACCAACATCAAGCTGGACCCGTACATCAACGTCGATCCCGGCACGATGTCGCCGTTCCAGCACGGCGAGGTGTTCGTCACCGACGACGGCGCGGAGACCGACCTCGACCTCGGCCACTACGAGCGCTTCTCCAGCGCCAGGATGCGCCGCTGGAACAACTTCACCACCGGCCAGATCTACGAGTCGGTGATCAAGAAGGAGCGCAAGGGCGACTACCTCGGCGGCACGGTGCAGGTCATCCCGCACATCACCGACGAGATCAAGAGCTTCATCAAGCGCGGCGCCGGCGACGCCGAGGTGGCGATCGTCGAGGTCGGCGGCACGGTGGGCGACATCGAGTCGCTGCCGTTCCTCGAGGCGATCCGGCAGATGGGCCTCGAGATGGGCCGCAACAACGTCTGCTACATCCACCTCACGCTGGTCCCCTACATCGCCTCGGCGGGCGAGATCAAGACCAAGCCGACCCAGCACTCGGTCAAGGAGCTGCGCGAGATCGGCATCCAGGCCGACGCGCTGCTGTGCCGCACCGACCGCCCGGTGCCGGAGGACGAGCGGCGCAAGATCGCGCTGTTCACCAACGTGCAGAAGGAGGCGGTGATCTCGGCCTGGGACGTCGACTCGATCTACAAGATCCCGATGATGCTGCACGAGCAGATGCTCGACGAGATCGTCTGCCACAAGCTGCAGATCCTGGCCAAGGCCGCCGACCTGACGGCGTGGCGCAAGCTGGTGCACGCGCAGGAGCACCCCGAGCACGAGGTCGACATCGCCTTCGTCGGCAAGTACGTCGACCTGCAGGATTCCTACAAGTCGCTCAACGAGGCGCTCAGGCACGCCGGCATCCATACGCGCTCGAAGGTCAACATCCACTACCTGGACTCCGAGGAGCTCGAGAAAGGCGGCCTGGCGGCGCTGGAGAAGATGGACGCGATCCTGGTGCCGGGCGGCTTCGGCAAGCGCGGCACCGAGGGCAAGATGCGCGCCATCCGCTATGCGCGCGAGAACGGCATCCCCTACCTCGGCATCTGCCTCGGCATGCAGCTCGCCACCATCGAGTTCGCGCGCAACGTCTGCGGCCTGGCCGGCGCCAACAGCACCGAGTTCGACCGCGAGACGCCGCACCCGGTGGTCGCGCTGATCACCGAGTGGCTCGATCGCACCGGCCAGATCGAGAAGCGCACCGAAACCTCCGACCTCGGCGGGACCATGCGGCTGGGCGCGCAGAAATGCCCAGTCGAGCCTGAGAGCCTCGCATTTTCGATTTATGGCAAAGAAGTCAATGAAAGGCACCGGCACCGCTACGAGGTGAACAACGTCTACCTGCCGCAGCTCGAGGCCAAGGGCTACAAGGTCTCCGCCCACACGCCGACCGAGAACCTGCCCGAGATGATGGAGCTGCCGGCGCACCCGTTCTTCGTCGGCGTGCAGTTCCACCCGGAGTTCACCTCGACGCCACGCGCGGGCCATCCGCTGTTTCGGGCCTTCGTCGCCGCGGCGCTCAGGTATCGCGCCACGGTCAAGCGGCCCGGCGGCACTCTGTCGGTCGTAGCGGCGTGAAACTCTGCGGGTTCGAAGCAGGGCTCGACAAGCCCCTGTTCCTCATTGCCGGCCCCGACACGCTGGAGAGCGAGCAGCTGTGCCTCGACGTCGCCGGCAAGCTCAAGGAGCACACCGCCAAGCTAGGCATGCCGTACATCTTCAAGGGCTCGTTCGACAAGGCGAACCGCACCTCCGGCAAGAGCTATCGCGGTCCCGGCATGGAAGAAGGCCTGAAAATACTGCAAAAAGTAAAGCAGAAAATCGGCGTGCCGGTCCTGACCGACGTGCACGAGGACACGCCGCTCAAGGAAGTCGCCTCGGTGGTCGACGTGATCCAGACCCCGGCCTTCCTCTGCCGCCAGACCAACTTCATCCGCGCCGCGGCGAGCCAGGGCAAGCCCGTCAACATCAAGAAGGGCCAGTTCCTCTCGCCCTGGGAAATGAAGCAGGTGGTGGAGAAGGCCACCAGCACCGGTAACAAGCAGATATTGGTCTGCGAGCGCGGCTTCAGCTTCGGCTACAACAACCTGGTGGTCGACATGCGCGGCCTGGCCATCATGCGCGAGACCGGCTGCCCGGTGGTGTTCGACGCCACGCACTCGGTGCAGCTGCCGGGCGGGCAGGGCACCGCCTCGGGCGGCGCGCGCGAGCACATCTCGGTGCTGGCCCGCGCCGCGGTCGGCGCGGGCGTGAGCGGCGTGTTCATGGAGACGCACCCGGACCCCGACAACGCGCTGTGCGACGGGCCGAATTCCTGGCACCTGCACCTGATGCCCGAGCTGCTCGACACGCTGGCCGAGCTCGACCGCCTGGTCAAGCGCAAAGGATTCGTGGAACAGAAAGTGAAAACAAGATGAGCTCGATCGTAGACGTGGTGGCAAGGGAGATCCTCGACTCGCGCGGCAACCCGACGGTCGAGGCCGACGTGCTGCTCGAGTCCGGCGTGATGGGGCGCGCCGCGGTGCCGTCCGGCGCCTCCACCGGCAGCCGCGAGGCGATCGAGCTGCGCGACGGCGACAAGCGCCGCTACGGCGGCAAGGGCGTGCTGAAGGCGGTCGAGGCAGTCAATACCGAGATCTCCGAGGCGATCGCCGGCCTCGACGCCACCGAGCAGGCGTTCGTCGACAAGACGCTGCTCGACCTCGACGGCACCGAGAACAAGGAGCGGCTCGGCGCCAACGCGATGCTCGCGGTGTCGATGGCGACGGCCAAGGCGGCCGCGGAGGAGTCCGGCTTGCCGCTGTACCGCTACTTCGGCGGCTCGGCGGCGATGCGCATGCCGGTGCCGATGATGAACGTGATCAACGGCGGCGCGCACGCCAACAACAACCTCGACATGCAGGAGATGATGATCGTGCCGGTCGGGCAGCAGTCGTTCCGCGAGGCGCTGCGCTGCGGGGCTGAAGTTTTTCAATCGTTGAAGAAATTACTGGATGGCAAGGGCCTCTCCACCTCGGTCGGAGACGAGGGCGGCTTCGCGCCCGACCTGCCGAGCCACGCCGCCGCGATCGAGCTGCTGCTGAAGGCCATCGAGAGCGCCGGCTACAGCCCGGGTCAGGACGTGATGCTGGCGCTCGATTGCGCGGCCTCCGAGTTCCACAAGGACGGGGTCTACCTGATCGAGGAGAAGAAGCTGGGTGCGGGGCAGTTCGCCGACTACCTGGCGGACCTCGCCGGCCGCTACCCGATCGTGTCGATCGAGGACGGCATGGCCGAGGGCGACTGGGAGGGCTGGAAGGTCCTCACGCAGAAGCTCGGCCGCAAGGTGCAGCTGGTCGGCGACGACGTGTTCGTCACCAACGCCAAGATTCTGCGCGAGGGCATCCGGCAGTCCATCGCCAACGCCATCCTGGTGAAGGTCAACCAGATCGGCACGCTGACCGAGACCTTCGACACGGTCGAGCTCGCCAAGCGCGCCGGGTACGGCACCGTGATCTCGCACCGCTCGGGCGAGACCGAGGACACCACCATCGCCGACATCGCGGTCGGCATCAACGCGCTGCAGATCAAGACCGGCTCGCTGTCGCGCTCCGACCGCGTCGCCAAGTACAACCAGCTGCTGCGCATCGAGGAGGACCTCGGCGACTCGGTGAGCTACGGCGGGCGGGAGGCCTTCGCGCAGCTCAGATGAGGATCCTCGCCGGCATCCTGGGCGCGCTGATCATCCTCATCCAGTATCCGCTATGGGTCGGCAAAGGCGGCTGGATGCGGGTCTGGCAGCTCGACCAGGAGGTCGAGCGGCAGAAGGCGAGCAACTCGAGGCTGGAGGTGCGCAACGCCGGCCTGGCGGCCGAGGTCGCCGACCTGAAGAACGGCACCGAGGCGATCGAGGAGCGCGCGCGCACGGAGCTTGGCCTGATCCGCAGCGACGAGATCTTTTTCCAGTACGCCGATCCGAAGAAGCCTTAGCCGGGGCCTGGCCCCGATCCTCTGCCTGCTGGCCGGCTGCGCGTCGACCACGACGCTCGACGTCACCGGCTCGCGGCAGGGCATTCCGCCGCTGTGCCCGCTCGACGAGCGACCCACGCTGCTGGTGCTGTGGAGCACGCAGTGGCGGCCCGACCAGAAGGATCCTGCCGGGCGCGACGCCGCGGCATGGCAGGGTATCCAGCGCTACTTCTTCCGCTCCCTCTGCAAGGTCGAGATCCGCAACAGCGGTACGGTCCCGGCCGACGCCAAGGCGTTCGGCCGGGTCGTCCTGCTCACCGTGCGCGAGCTCGGGCCGGTGGTGCGCATCGGCTCGCCGAGCCTGCTCGAAGGAGGCACCGAAGTGGTGATGGACGTGAAGGCAACCAGCAACGCTACCGGCGCGCAGCTGGCCGACCTGCGCATGCACTGGAAGGACGGCGGGCCGTTCGTCATCAAGGGCACCGCCGGGCTGGCGGAGGACATGCAGGAGGCGCTGCGGGCCACGTTCGAGTAAGCTTTGATCCTAGGGAAAGGGAGCCCCTGGATGAACCTGGATCCGCTTAGCTCGTTGTTCGCGGCCGTGATCGTGCTGCTGATGGGCGCGCTGGTCAACCGCCGGGTGGCGCTTCTCGCCAAGTACAACATCCCCGACCCGATCACCGGCGGCCTGCTGTTCGCCGCCGTCGCCTCCGTCGTGCTGGCCTTCAGCAGCTTCAAGCTCGGCATCGACCAGACCATCAAGCCGACGCTGCTGCTGATGTTCTTCGCCGGCGTCGGCATGTGCGCCGACCTGCGCTCGCTCGGCAAGGGCGGCAAGGCGCTGCTGATCTTCCTGGTGGTGCTGTTCCCCTACATCCTGGTGCAGAACGCGGTCGGCGTCGCGGTCGCCAAGGGGCTCGACCTGCACCCGATCTTCGGCCTGGTGGCCGGCTCGATCACGCTGGTGGGCGGCCACGGCACCGGCGCCGCCTACGCCGAGCGCTTCGCCGAGGTGAACAACCTGCAATCGGTGATGGACCTGTCGATGACCATGGCGACCATCGGCCTGATCATCGGCGGCATCATCGCCGGCCCGGTGGCGCAGTACGTGATCTCGCGCCACAAGCTGCGCTCCGCCGTGACCGAGAAGAACAAGGCGGAGTCCGAGGCGGCGGCGCCGATCACCACGGTGGGCGCCATCGGCTCGCTGGCGGGCATCTTCGCCGCCGTGATCGTCGGGCGCTGGCTGGCGGCGAAGTTCGCCGGCGCGCCGGTCACGCTGCCGGCCTTCCTGTGGTGCATGATGGTCGGCGTCCTGATCCGCAACCTGATCCCGTTCACCAAAGTCAGGACCGACGACCGCGCCTCCGACCTGATCTCCGGCGTCTGCCTGTCGCTGTTCCTGGTGATGACGATGATGGCCCTCGACCTGGTCGAGGTGGCGCTCGCCGCCGGGCCGCTGCTGCTGATCATCGCGGTGCAGACCGTGGTCATCGCGCTGTTCGCCATCTACGTCTGCTTCCGCTTCCTCGGCAAGGACTACGAGGCGGCGGTGACCTCGGCGGCGTTCATCGGCTTCAGCATGGGCTCGACCGCCACCGCGATGGCCAACATGCAGGCGATCACGTCGAAGTACGGGCCGGCGCCGACCAGCTACCTGATCGTGCCGCTGGCCGGCGCGTTCTTCATCGACCTGATGAACGCGTTCCTGCTGACGGCGATCCTCGCGTTGCCGTTCATGGGAGGAGGCTAGCCATGCGCTGCCTGATCGCGTTGCTGGCGTGCCTTGCCGTCGCCGGCTGCGGCGGCGGCCCGGACACCGAGGCGCTGAGGAAGGGCGTCGAGGAGCGCATCGCCCAGGCGCTGCCGGGCGATACCGTCACGCTCGCCGGCCTCGAGCGGCGCGGCTCGCAGTCGGACACCAAGGCGCCCGCGGGCGAGACGCGGCGCATCATCTACTTCGACGCCGACCTCAAGCTGGCGAAGGACTTCGACTTCGGCTCCTGGGACTCGCCCGGGGTGGCCGGCCTGCTGTCGGCGCTCGGCGCCGGGCCGAAGGGCGTCACCGGCGTCACCACCGGCGGCAACAAGGCGGGGGACGTGGTGCGCGCGCACGGCACCGCCCTTTACAAGCGCGAAGGCAGCGGCTGGGTCGCAGTCGCCACCGGCGGCTTCCGGCCTGCTTCCGCACCCGCATACGCGACCAACTCGCCGCAGGGCGTGGCCGCTTCGCTCGAGTCGATGCGCAAGATCGTCGACTCGGTGATGCGCGACGGCGCCCCGGCGCAGCAGGCGATCATCCAGGAGGAGCTGGTCGCGGCCGGCGCGGTGATCCGCGCCCGCCTCGCGCGGACGCAGGAAGGCTACGCCTTCGCCGCCGGTCCGGAGAACGGCCAGTACCTGCGCTTCGCCCAGGCGGTTTCCGACACCACCAGGACGCGCACGGTAGCCCTGGTCACGCGCGGCGGCGAGGAGAACATCCGCATGCTGCGCGAGGGCAAGGTGCCGCTCGCCCTGGCGCAGGCGGACGTCGCGCTGCACGCCTATGAGGGCAGGGGCAACTTCACCGGGGAAGGCCCGTATTCCTCGCTGCGCACGTTCGGCAGCCTGTACCCCGAGCCGGTGCACGTGCTCGCCCGCGCTGATGCGGGCATCCAGACGGCGTCGGATCTCGCCGGCAAGCGCGTCGCCATCGGCGTCAAGGGCTCGGCGTCGAGGACCACCGCGCTGCGCGTGCTGCAGGCGCACGGCATCAAGGCCGAGGAGCACCTGATGGTCGAGGTGCCGCTCGGCGAAGCGCTGGTCGGCCTGCGCCAGAAGAGAGTCGATGCGGTGATCCAGATCATCGGCATGCCGGCGGACAGCGTGCGCGACGCGCTCGACGAGATCCCGCTGCGCCTGGTGCCGCTCGAGCCCAAGGCGATCGCCGCGCTCGCCGCCGCCAAGGCGGGCTACTTCGCCTTCACCATTCCCGCGGGCGCCTACGCCACGCAGAAGGAGCCGGTGCGCACCATCGCCACCGCGGCGCTGCTGCTCGGCGGCAGCGGCCTGTCCGAGACCGAGATCGCCGCCATCGTGCGCTTCGTCTACCAGGGCGGCCGCGATTTCGTCGCGCGCGGCAGCGCGCAGGGCGTGCAGGTCGCGCCGAAGAACGCGCGCCTGGGGCTATCGGTGCCGCTGCACACCGTCGCCGGCAGGACGCTCGACGAGCTGGCGAAAAAGTAGGTCGATGACCGCGGCGCGCGCCCTGCTCGTGGTGCTGATCGCCGCGGGCTGCGCGCAGGCGCCGAGTCGGCCCGCCGGCGAAGGCCTGGTCGGCCCAGTTTGGCAGCTGGTGCGATTCACGGGCGGCGACGACCGGGTCCTCACGCCGGTGGATCGCAGGAGCTACACCCTGCAGTTCGGCGCCGACGGCCGCGTCAGCGCGCGCATCGACTGCAACCGCGGCAGCGGCACCTACAAGACCACCGGCACGAGCGGGCTCGAGTTCGGGCAGATGGCCATCACGCGCGCGATGTGCCCGCCGGGGTCGATGCACGATCACGTCGTCAGGCAGCTGCCCCACATCAAGTCGTTTGTCATCAAGGACGGACGCCTTTATCTTTCCCTCATGGCGGATGGCGGGACCTACGAGTTTGAGCCGGCGCGCTAAGGCCGCGATCGTCCTCGCCGTCCTGCTCGTCGCGTACGGGGCGGCCGGCAGTTACTTCGTGCCGCGCATCGCCCGCACGCAGGCCGAGGCTTTCGTCGCCGAGACCTTGCAGCGCCGGATCAGCATAGGCGAGATCCGCTTCAACCCGTTCACCCTGGCGATCGAGATCTCCGACCTCAAGCTGACGGAGGCCGACGGCGCGCCGCTGGCGGCGTTCCGCAGCCTGTACGTCAACGCCGAGCTCGCGTCGCTGTGGCGGCGCGGCGTGGTGCTGAAGGAGGTCGCGCTCGCCGCGCCCGACGTCGAGCTGATCATCGCCCCCGACGGCAGCCTCAACCTGGCGCACCTCGCGCCGCCTGCGCCGCCGCAACCGGCCGAGAAGAAGGACGACGCGCCGCTGCGCGTGCACATCGGCAGCTTGTCGGTCACCGAGGGGCGCATCGGCTTCCAGGACCGCTCGCTCGCGCAGCCGTTCAGCGCCGCCTTCACGCCGATCCGCTTCTCGCTCGCCGACTTCCGCACCGACCTCGGCCATCGCACCACCCACAGCTTCAGCGCCACCAGCCGGATCGGCGCCCGCTTCGACTGGTCGGGCGGATTCACCGTGCGGCCGTTCGGCGCCGGCGGCACCTTCAGCGTCACCGACCTGCGCCTTGCGGCTCTCAACGAGTACGTTGAGGGAAAGCTGCCGGTCGAGCTCGTTTCGGGCAACGCGCAGCTGCGCGGCGAGTACCGCTTCGACCTGCAGCCGCTCGCGCTCGAAGTGGCGCTGCCGCTGATCGGCGTGCGCGACCTGGTGCTCGCCGAGCGCGGCGTGTCCGGGGCGCCGCCGATCACCGTGCCGGAGATCGACGCCGAGCAACTCAGGTTTTCGCTCACGCAGCGCGACGTCGGGCTGAGGCGGTTGACCCTGCGCGGCGCGCGCGTCGAGGTTGCCCGCGACGCCGACGGCAGCCTGAACCTCGCGCGCCTGTTTACACCGACGGCGCAGCAGACGCCGCCGGCGGCTCCCGCCGCACCGGTCGGCGCCCCCGCCGGCGGGGCGGCCAAGCCCTGGACCGTGCATGTCGACGCGGCAACCCTCGAAGGCGCGACCGTGCTGACAGAGGACCGCACGCTGTCGCCCGCCGCCCGGGTCAGCCATTCACCGGTGGACGTCGCCATCAGCGGCTGGAGCACCGCGCCGGGCTCGCGCATGAAGTTCGAGGCGAAGCACGGGATCGAAAAGCACGGACAGCTCACCGCCGCCGGCGACCTGCGCCTGGAGCCTTTCGACCTCAACGTCGCCGTCGACCTGCAGCGGTTTCCGCTTCCCGTGCTGCAGCCATACCTCTCGCAGGCGACCGCGCTCACGCTGCGCTCCGGCGACCTGAGCGTGAAGGGCAGCTATGCGCTCGCCGCGCCGCGGCCGGGGGCATCGCTCGCGTCGAAGGCGTCGGGGGAAATGAGGGTCGACAACCTGCTCGCCACCGACGACGTCGTGAAGGAGGACCTCCTCAAGTGGCGCTCGCTGGTTTTCGGCGGCATCCGGTTCGAGCAGGGCCCGGACCGGCTGCGCATCGACCGCATCGTGGCGCAGGAGCCCTACGCGCGGATCGTGATCGCGCAGAACGGCACCACCAACATCGGCCGCGTCCTGGAGCGGCGCGCCGGCGCCGGCGCGCCGGCGAAAGCGGGGACCGGGAAGCCCGCCGGCGAGCGCATGCCGATCACGATCCGCACGGTGCAGATGGCCGGCGGCTCGGCGCACTTCGCCGACTATTCGATCCAGCCCTCGTTCGCCACCGGCATCGTCGACCTGAACGGCCAGGTGAGCGGGCTGTCGTCGGCGCCGCAATCGCGCGCCAAGGTCGCGCTGAGCGGGAAAGTGGACGAATTCTCCCCGGTAAGCGTGTCGGGCGAAGTCAACCTGCTCTCGACGGCCACCTACTCCGACCTCGCACTGAGCTTCCGCAACATCGAGCTCACCAGCTTCAACCCGTATTCGGGCAAGTTCGCCGGCTACAACATCGCCAAGGGCAAGCTTTCGACGGAGATGAAGTACCGCGTCGACAACCGCAAGCTCGACGCCAAGCACCACATCGTGATCGACAACCTCGAGTTCGGCGAGGCGACCGATTCCAAGGACGCGGCGCCGATCCCGATCAAGTTCGGCGTGGCGCTGCTGAAGGACAAGAACGGCATCATCGACCTCGACCTGCCGATCGGCGGCACGCTCGACGACCCCGAGTTCCGCCTGGCGCCGATCATCTGGAAGGCCCTCGTCAACCTGCTGAGCAAGCTGGTCACCGCGCCGTTCAGGGCCCTGGCCGGCGGCAGCGACGACCTCGCGTTCGTCGACTTCGAGCCGGCTTCGCCCGCGCTGCGCGAGCCCGACCGCGGCAAGCTCGGCACCCTGTCGAAGGCGCTGGTGGAGCGCCCGCAGCTGCGGCTCAACGTGCCGTTCACGCTCGCGCCGGCCGCCGACTCCAGCGCAGCCGCCGCGCAGGCGCTCAACGCGCTGGTGCCGCGCGCTCCCGGACCGCTCGACGAGGCCGCCAAGCGCAAGCGCATCCAGGCGCTGGAGGCGGCCTATCGTGCCCAGCTGAAGGCCGAGCCGAAGATCGTGGAGGAGAACCTGGACGTCCGCATCGAGCGGCTGCAGGCCGCGCTGCTCGAGCACCTCAAGCCGCCGCCCGCGGCGCTCGAGGAGCTCGCGCGCCAGCGCGCCCAGGCGGTGCGCGCCGCGCTCCTGGCGAACAAGGAACTGAACCCCGAGAGGGTATTCATGGTGTCGCAGCCGGGCGAGCCCGCGCTGGCGGACGGCCGGGTGCGCATGGAGATGAAGCTCGAGTGAGGTTGCCGCCCGCTCTTCTCCTGCTCGCGGCCTGCGCGACGATCGGAGGCGCGGGGCTCGAGAACACCTACTGGAAGCTGGTCGGCCTTGAAGGCACGCCGCTGGCGCCGACGCAGCGCGAGGCGCACATCATCCTGCGCCCGGCGGAGCGGCGTGTCAGCGGCTCGGGCGGCTGCAACGGCATCGGCGGCGGCTACAAGCTGGACGGCGATCGGCTGTCGTTCGGGCAGATGATCCGCACCATGATGGCCTGCCCGACGGGCATGGACATCGAGAGTGCCTTCCTGGCCGCGCTCGGCAAGACGCGCATCGCCAAAGTGTCCGGGCAGGAGCTGACCCTTCTCGATGCCGAGGGGAGGCCGCTCGCCCGCTTCGAGGCTCAGCCCGGCAGCAGGTAGAGGGTGATGGCGAACACCAGGTAGACGGCGAGCAGCTGCACGCCGGTGAACCAGCCGGACTTGCCGGAATTCGCCACCATCGCTACGGTAAACATGGCTATGAACACAGCGACCACCTGGCGGGGGCTGAACGTCAGGTCCATCGGCGCCGGCCCGACGAAATGGCTGGCGAGCGCGACCACCGGCGCGACGAACAGCGCCATCTGTGCCGCGCTGCCGATCGCGATGCCGACGCTCATGTCAAGGCGGTTGCTGCGTGCCGCCTTGCACGCGATGATCGATTCCGCCGCGCCGCCGACCAGCGCCACGACGACGAAACCGACGAAGGCCCGCGACATACCGAGCTGCTCGGCCGCGTGCTGCACCGATTCGACGAACACATGGCTCACCATGGCGACCAGGACAGTGGCGATCGCGATCGCCCCGATGGCGACCGGCATCGGCCAGGGCTTCCCGCCTTCCGCGTGGTGCGCTTTGCTGCCGAAGGCGTCGCGGTGCGTGCCGAGGGAGAAAACCAGCCCCAACGCATAGCTCACGATGAGCAGGATCGACAGGCCGACGCTGAGGTTCAGCAGATACGGCGTCGCCTTGAGCTGCTCGACATCGGCGAGAGCCGACGGCACCAGCAGCGTGACGGTGGCGAGCAACAGCATCGCGACCTGCAGGCGCGCCGTCGAGGCGTTGTATTCCTGTAGGTGGTGGCGCAGGCCGCCGAGCAGGAACGACATCCCAAGCACGAACAGCAGCTTGGCGACGATCACCCCGGCGATCGACGCCTTCACCAGGTCGATCATTCCCATGCGCAGTGCGGTGACGGAGATCACCAGCTCGGTCAGGTTGCCAAGGCTGGCGTTGAGCAGACCGCCGACGGTGTCCCCGGTCTTGGCGGCGACCGCTTCGGTGCCGCGGCTGAGGAGGACGGCGAGCGGCACGATCGCCACCATGGAGAGCAGGAAGAGCAGGGTGTGCGCCTGCGGGACGGCGTGCCCGGCGATGATCACCACCGGCGCCATCACGAGCAGCCACAAGATGGGCTCGCGCTTGAGTTCCCGCAGTATCCACTTCATTCTTGGCCCCCGGTTTGCGAGCAATGCTACACCTTGCAGCTATACTGAGCCGGGGAACTCAAGGGATGTCCATGGACCAGCACAGCACCAGCGCGCTCGACGCGGCGCTTTCGCCGTTCGAGCGCGCCAGCGAGAGCGTGTTCGGCATCCTGATGGCGATCTCGGTCACCGCCGCGTTCGAGATCACCGTCGGCAAGGACGTCGACACCCGCGAGCTGATGATCGCGGCGCTCGGCTGCAACCTCGCCTGGGGCCTGATCGACGCGGTGATGTACCTGCTGCAACAGCAGTTCGACCGCTATCGCCAGCACCGCATCGTCGTGCAGCTGCACGCTGCCGGTTCGGAGGACGAGTTCCGCCGCGTGGTGAGGGACGCGTCGCCGCCGCTCCTCGCCGAGGCGCTGACGCCGGATGCCTTCGCGCGCATCCGCGAGCTGACGAGCCGCGCCTCGGAGAAGCCGTCTTTCTGGCCGGCGCGCGAGCTCGCGGTCGCGGGCCTCATCTGCCTGATCGTGTTTGCCTCGACCTTCCCGCTGGTGGTGCCGTTCATGTTGATGCAGGACCCGTGGCTCGCGATGCGCGCGTCGCACGCGGTCGCAGCCGTCATGCTGTTCTGGCTCGGCTGGGGCCTCGGCCGCTGGTCGGGCGCATCCCCGCTCGCTTCGGGCGTGGTCTTCGCCACGGTCGGCGTCGTTCTCGCCGTGTCCTGCATCGCGCTCGGCGGATGAGGCTCGCCGCCTCCCTTCTGGCGCTGCTCGCTGCGGGCGCTGCGCATGCCGACGACGCCATGGAGCGGGGCGCACCCGCGGACCGCAGCCTGGAGGAACGCCTGAAGGAGAAAGCGCGCACCGTCCCGGGCAGCGACGTGCAGTACCTGTTTGCCGGCTACGTGCAGCTGGACGCGCTGTTCACGAAGAAGAAGCTGACCGGAGACGAGGAGGACACCTTCCTCGCCTCCGCCATCCCGTTCGGCGACGCCGGCAGCGACGCGCGCCTCGGCGTGCGCGCCTCTCAGTTCAACGCCCTCCTGTACAAGCCGACCGCGTGGGGCGGCGTGCGGGCGCTGGTGCAGGCCGACCTGTTCGCCTACGAGGAAGGCGCCAAGCTGAATTTCACGCAGGCCGCGGTGCGCTTCGGCGAATTCCTGACGGTGGGCAAGACCTACTCGACCTTCATGGACGACGAAGGCTGGCCGGGGACCATCGACTACAACGGCCCGAGCGGCGCGGTGTTCGCGCGCCAGGTCGTGGTGCGCGGCAGCGTGCCGTTCGGCGACAAGCTGCGCGCCGAGGTGGCGTTCGAAGACCCGGCGGCGGAGGCCTCGGCAGGCGGGCCGAACTTCAGCGTGTCGTCGGCCGCCGAGCGGCCGGATTTCGTGGCGCGCCTGCGTTTCGCGGGCGAGCGCCTGCACGCGCAGGTCGCCGGCCTGTCGCGCTCGGTCACCTACACCGCGCAGGCTGGCACGAGTGCAAGCCGCAAGGTCTCGGGCGAAGGGGTCAGCCTTTCGGGCGCATTGCAGATCGGCGAGGAGGACCGCCTTCTCGCTCAGTGGAACCAGGGCAAAGGCATCAGCCGCTACTTCAATGACGGCGTGAGCAGCATCGGGGCGGTATTCGACGACGGCGTCAGGCTCGAGCCGCTCGAGCTCACCGGCTGGTACCTCTATTACGAGCGGCAGTGGGCTGCGCGCTGGAAGACGGTGGCCGGGTTCAGCGAGCTGCGCACCGACAGCGAGGGACTACGTCCCGCGGAGGACCTGACGCGGCTCCGCTACGCCTCCGCCAGCCTGCTGCACAAGCTCAAGCCCGACTTCTTCGTCGGCGCCGAGCTGCTGTACGGCAAGGCGAAGCGCCAGGACGGGGTCGAGGCGAGCGACAGCCGCCTGCAGATCACGGCGCGCTACCTGATCTACTAGGGCAGGTCCGGCAGCTCGCCGGCGATCGATTCCAGCAGGTCTGTGCGCGTCAGCACGCCGCGGAAGCCGCCTTGCGCGTCGACTACCAGCGCAAGCTCGATGGGGTGCTTCTTGAACAGCGCGAGCGCATCGAGCACCGTGCAGTCCTCGCGGATCTGCGTGCCCGGCTGGAGCGCCTTCTCCAGCGGGTCGCCGTCGAGCAGGTCCTCCTTGCGCACCACGCCCGCGATGCGCTCGAGCGTGCCGTGCGCGACGGGGAACTCGCGGTGCGGCAGGCCGCGCACGTCCTCCACGATGCGCTCCGGCGCCGCCGCCGCGTCGACCCAGGCGACGTCTTCCCGCGGAGTCATGATGGCGTCGACGCGCAGGTCGGCGAGGCGCAGCACCTCGCCGACCATGCTGCGCTGCGCGGGCTTGAACATGTCGCCGCCGACCTCGGGCACCGTCACCGGCACGCCGCCGAGCAGCTTGAGCACCGCGTCGGCGACGCGCTGGCGCGGCGGCAGCATCGACAGCGCCCTGCGCCGGCCGCGCGCGGCGAGCTGGTTGAGGATCTCGATCAGCAGGGAGAAGCCGATCGCGGCGTAGACGTATCCCTTCGGCACGTGCACGCCCAGGCCGTCGACCACCAGGACCAGGCCGACCATCAGCAGGAAGCCGAGGCAGAGGATGATCAGCGACGGCCGGGCGAGGATGAAGCGCGTCAGCGGCTTGCTCGCCACCAGCATGGCGAGGACCGCGATGACGACGGCGGTCATCATCACGGCGAGATGGTCGACCATGCCGACCGCGGTGATCACCGAGTCGAGCGAGAACACCGCGTCGAGCACCACGATCTGCGCCACGATCGGCCAGAACGCGGTGGCGCGCGCGCCGCCCTGGCCGGCTTGCCGCGGCTCGATGCGGTCGTGGATCTCGGTGGTGGCCTTCACCAGCAGGAACAGGCCGCCGGCGATGAGGATCAGGTCGCGCCACGACACCTCGAAGCGCCAGAACGAGACCAGCGGCGCGGTGAGCGACATCACCCACGAGATGCCGGCGAGCAGCGCGAGCCGCATGACCAGCGCGAGCGACAGGCCGATCACGCGCGCGCGGTCGCGCTGCGCGGCCGGCAGCCGGTCCGACAGGATGGCGATGAAGATCAGGTTGTCGACGCCGAGGACGATCTCCAGCGCGACCAGGGTGACCAGGCCGATCCAGACCGTCGGGTCGCTCAGCCAGTCCACCGCGCGCTCAGTCGGCCACGTCGGGCTCGAAGAACAGCCACTGGATCTCGGGGAACTCGGCGCGCGTCGCCGCCTCGGTGCGGTTGATCGCGGCGACCAGCTCGTCGACGCTGCGCGCCTTCATCCTCGCCTTCACCGCCACCATGAACGTGGTGCCGAGCTGATAGGTGATCAGCCGGTAGACCTGCTCGACCCCGTCCTGGGCGAGGAGGAACGCCCGCAGCCGCGCCTCCGCCTCGGGCGCCGCGCTCTGGCCGATGAGCAGCGCCTTGATCTCGTTGCCGATGCCGATGGCGACCACGATGAGCAGCGCGCCGATGGACATCGAGCCGAGCGCATCCCACATGGTGTCGCCGGTGAACACCGCCAGCAGGATGGCGAGCAGGGCGAACACCAGGCCGAACAGCGCCGCGATGTCCTCGCCGAGGATCACCACCAGCTCGCTCTGGCGGCTTTCGCGGAACCAGCGCCACAGCGACTTGCCGCCGCGCACCTTGTTCACTTCCTGCAGGCATGCGCGCAGGGAGACGATCTCGGCGACGATGCCGAACGCCAGCACGCCGACCGCCACCCAGGGGTGACTGAGGCCTTCGTCGCTGTGCAGCTTGTGCCAGCCCTCGTAGAGGGAGAACAGGCCGCCGAGCGAGAACAGCACCAGGGCGACGATGAACGACCAGAAGAACACCGCCTTGCCCCAGCCGAGCGGGTAGTCGGGCGAAGGCGGGCGCTTCGCCTGCTTCATCCCCCAGAGCAGCAGCCCCTGGTTGCCGGCGTCGGCGTAGGAGTGGATCGCCTCGGCCAGCATGGCGCTCGAGCCGGTGTAAGCGGCGGCGCCGGTCTTGGCCGCGGCGATGGCCAGGTTCGCACCCAGGGCATAGAAGATGGTTCGGACCGAATCGGCTTTCATGGGCCTATACTATTTGAATGCGAAATTTCCTGATTGCTGGTGTCGTAGTCGCGGTCGCCGGTTGCAGCACGGCGTCGCAGGAGGGCGCGGCCAAGGGCGCGACCATGGGGGCGGTGGGCGGCGCCGTGGCTGGAGCGGTCAGCAGCCTGATTTTCGGCGGCAACGTGGTGCAGGGGGCGGCGCAGGGCGCCGCCATCGGCGTTGCCTCCGGCGCCGCCACCGGCGCCGTCGCCGGCTCCATGGCGGACAGCGCGGCGAAGGAGAGGGCGGCAAAGCCGCCCGCCGGCGATGCCGAGCTCAGGAAGCGCATCGGCGACCGGAACTACGCCAGTTCGCTGCTTCTCGCGCAGTGCAGGCACAAGGACGCCATTGCCTCCGCCGAGGAGACGCTGGCCGTCAGCAAGGACTCCAACGAGCGCGCCTTCGCCCAGCTCCTGCAGGGGGTGGCCTCGGAAGAGTCCGGCGACAAGACGCTGGCGGCTTCGATGTACCCGAAGATCGCGCAGCAGAGCGGCGGCAGCGTCGACAAGGCGCGCGCCGACACGCTGGAAGGGGTAATCAAGGTGCAGGCCGAGCGCAGGAAGCACGGCATACCGCCTTGCAAGACATGAGGACGAACGCATGAAGCTTTCCAAGGAGCAGCTCGAACGCTTCGATCGCGATGGGTATCTCTTTTTTCCTTCTTTGTTCACCAAGGAGGAAATCCGGGTTCTGACCGACGAAGTCCCCGGCCTGTATTCCCAGCGCCGCGCGGAGAACGTGCGCGAGAAGACCGGCGACGTGGTGCGCACCAACTTCGCCGCGCACATGTACAGCTACCCCTTCGCCAAGCTGGCGCGTCACCCGCGCATGGTCGAGCCGATCAAGTCGCTGTTCGGCGAAGACGTCTACATGCACCAGTTCAAGATCAACGGCAAGCAGGCCTTCGACGGCGACGTCTGGCAGTGGCACCAGGACTACGGCACCTGGATGAACGACGACCAGATGCCGGCGGCGCGCGCCATGAACGTGGCGATCTTCCTCGACGAGGTGAACGAGTTCAACGGCCCGCTGATGTTCATCCCCGGCAGCCACAAGCAGGGCGTGCTCGACGCGTCCCACGACCAGAGCACGACCAGTTATCCGCTCTGGGTTATTTCGAATGAAAACATAAAGAAAATGGTGGAGAAGGGCGGCATCGTCGCGCCCAAGGGGCCGCCCGGCTCGATGATCCTGTTCCACGGCTGCCTGGTGCACGCCTCGACCTCGAACCTGTCGCCTTGGAACCGCGTCAGCGTCTACCTCTCGCTTTGCGCCGTCTCCAACCACATCCGCCGCTTCAAGCGCCCGGGCTACATCGCGCACCGCGACTTCACCCCGATCCAGTGCCTGCCGGACGACTGCCTGCTGAAGCACTACGACGTGCCGCTGCCGTGGAAAGACGGCACACCGGCCGAAGAGCTGCAGGGCGCGCTCCGGGCGGCGTAGCGTGACCGGCGACCCAGAGGACGATGTCGAGCAAGACGATCCGCCGGAAGATGACGAGGACGAGAAGATTGACGACGACGAAGGCGAAGAAGTCTTCCCGATAGACGACCCCGAGCGCGACGCATGAACCTTTACTCCAAGCTCCAGCAGCGCAAAGACAATCCGCTGCGCATCGGCGTGATCGGTGCCGGCAAGTTCGGCGCGATGTACATCGCGCAGGTGCCGAAGACTCCCGGCGTGCACTTGGTCGGCATTGCTGATCTTTCGCCCGCTAACGCGAAGGAGAACCTGAGCCGTACCGGGTGGCCTCCGGACGCTTATGGAGCTGCCTCGCTGGATGAGGCGCTGAAGCAGAAGAGAACCCATGTGTCGGATGACTGGGAGAAGCTGGTAGCGCATCCGGCGATCGACATCATCATCGAGTCGACCGGCAATCCGCCGGCGGCGGTGGAGCACGCGCTGGCGGCGTTCAAGAACCGAAAGCACGTGGTGATGGTGACGGTGGAGGCCGACGCGTTTTGCGGGCCGGTGCTGGCGCAGAAGGCGAAAGAGGCGGGTGTCATCTACAGCCTGGCGTACGGCGACCAGCCGGCGCTGATCTGCGACCTGGTCGACTGGGCGAGGGCCGCGGGCTTTCCGGTGGTCGCGGCGGGCCGCGGGCACAAGTGGCAGGCGCACTACGCGCAGTCGACGCCGGAGACGGTCTGGGGCTACTACGGCCTCACGCCGGAGCAGGCGAAGGTCGGCGGCCTCAACCCGAAGATGTTCAATTCGTTCCTCGACGGCTCGAAGCCGGCGATCGAGACCAGCGCGGTGTGCAACGCCACCGGCCTCACGCCGGCGCCGGAAGGGTTGCTCTATCCGGCCGGCGCGATCGACGAGATTCCCGCGCTGATGCGGCCGCGGAGCGAAGGCGGCGTGTTGCATCACAAGGGCCAGGTCGAAGTTGTTTCTTCTTTGACAGAAGAAGGAAAACCGATCTCCTATGACATCCGCTTCGGCGTGTTCGTCTCGTTCGAGGCGGAGACCGACTACATCCAGCGCTGCTTCCAGGAATACGGCGTGAAGACGGATCCGTCGGGCCGCTACGCCTGCCTCTACAAGCGCTGGCACATGATCGGTCTAGAGGTCGGAATTTCCGTGGCTTCGGTGGGCCTGCGCAACGAGGCGACAGGAGTGGCGACGGGGTGGCGCGCCGACGCGGTCGCGACTGCGAAAAAGAACTTGAAGGCGGGAGAAATCCTCGATGGCGAGGGTGGCTACACAGTCGTCGGGCGGCTGATGCCGGCAGAGGATTCCTTGAAGCAGAACTGCCTGCCGCTGGGCCTCGCCCACGGCTGGAAGCTGCTCAAGCCCGTTTCCGCCGGGCAGCCTTTGCGCTGGAGCGACGTGGCTTTCGACGCGAACCAGACGGCCGTGCGGCTGCGGCGCGAGATGGAGTCCGCAGCTTCTCGAGGAAGCGGTACATCTCGGTATGATCCGCGCCCTGCGGCAGCTGCTTGAGCGCATCGCGCCATAGCTTGAGGGTCGCCTTCAGGTAGGGCGCCCGGACGCGCATCGCTTCCGAGATGCTTTCGGCGATGCCGACGTCCTTGGTCATCAGCGCTGCGGAGAACCCCGATGCGAATGCGTTGGTCAGCACCTGCTGCGGCAGCTTGCGCTGCGTGGTGCTGTTGTAGCCGGTGGAATTGTTGATCACGTCCACCATCAGCGCCGGATCGAGGCCGAACGCCTTGCCCACCAGCACCGCCTCGAAGGCGGCGATGGTGCCCGCGGCGCCGATGTAGTTGTTGAGCGCCTTCAGGGCGTGTCCCGCGCCGAGCGGGCCGCAGTGGTAGATGCGGTTGCCCATCTTCTCGAGCACCGGCCGCACGTGCTTGAGGAGCGATTCGTCGCCGCCCACCATGATGGCGAGGGTGGCGTCCTTCGCCCCGCCCTTGGCTCCCGACACCGGGGCGTCGAGCAGCAGCACCTGCCGCTTGCTCAGCTCCTTCTGCAGCTCGCGCGTCGCAACCGGATCGGACGAGCTCATGTCGATGACTACCGCGCCGGCCTGCAGGCCGGGCAGGGCGGCCAGCACCGCTTTGCGCACCGCGACCGCGTCCGGCAGCATGGTGATCAGGATGTGCGCGCCGTCGGCCGCCTCCCTTGCGGAGTTGCGGTTGCCGCTGCCGTTCAGGTCGTAGGTCTGCACGGTGTAGCCGCCGGCGGACAGATTGGCCGACATCAGGCGGCCCATGACGCCCAGGCCGATGAAAGCGATGGTGTTCACTTGGCCTCGGCGAAAACCTCTTTGGCGCAGCGGAAAGCGACTACCGCCGCGGGTACGCCGCAGTAGATGGCTACCTGCAGGAACACTTCCTTGATCTCGTCCTTGGTGAGGCCGTTGTTCAGCGAGCCGCGGATGTGCAGCTTCAGCTCGTGCTCCTTGCCGAGCGCGCACAGCATGCCGAGGTTCAGCACCGAGCGCGTCTTGCGCGGCAGCCCGGGGCGGTTCCAGATGTCGTTCCAGCAGTAGGTGTTCAGCAGCTCGACGAATTCCTGGCTGAACTCGTCCACGCCGGCCATCGCCTTGTCGACGTAGGGTGCGCCGAGCACCTCGCGGCGCGTCTTCAAGCCGTTGTCGAACCGTTCCTTGTGCGCTCGCTTGTCCATGCTGCCTCCAGAAGAGGAAAACTCGGGGGGCGGAAACTATAGCAGGCGCTGAAACAGCTCCGGCAGGCTGCCTACGCCCAGTTTCGCGTAGGCGCGCTTGCGGTAGGTCTGGATGCTGGAGACGCGAACGCCGAGCGCCGCCGCCACCTCGGGCGCGG
>DASUZH010000390.1:0-2782 GCA_036376975.1 Burkholderiales bacterium
GGCGGGCGGGTCGGGGCCTGCCCAGGGCCGGTCGTCGCGCGCGATCGCCCAGAGGTAGCCGGTCTTGGTCCGCCGGCGCCCCGGGTTGTAGAGCGTCAACCTCCTTGTCCGGTACCGACAACCAAGTTGGCCGGTCTGCTGGCTGCTGCGGCTGAGGTTTGTCGGTTCAGTCGGCTCCTTCCTGATTGTCGGCGAGGCTGTCGGCGGAGGCTGACGGTGGAGCGACAGCCTCGCCGTGGCGCCGAGCGACGGCGCGGCGGCGGTAGCTGTCGACGTTCATCTCGAGGATGGTCGCGTGGTGGACGAGGCGGTCGATGGCGGCGACGGTGACGGCCTTGTCCGGGAAGATCCGTTCCCAGGCGCTGAAGGGCTGGTTGGCGGCGATCGCGAGGCTGCGGGTCTCGTAGCGCCGGGCGATGAGCTCGAACAGCACGGAGGTCTCGGCCTGGTCCTTCTGGGCGTAGGCGATGTCGTCGAGGATCAGCAGGTCGAACTTGTCGAGCTTGGCGAGCGCGCTCTCGAGGGCGAGGTCGCGCCGGGCGGCTTGAAGCTTTTGCACGAGCTCGGTGGTGCGGGTGTAGAGGACGCGGTAGCCGGCCTCGACCAGGGCGTGGCCGATGGCGCAGAGCAGATGCGTCTTGCCGGCGCCGCTGTTGCCGATGGCGAGGAGGTTGGCGCTGGTCTCGAGCCAGTCGCCGGCGGCGAGCGCCTCGATCCGGCGCCTGGGCACGCTCGGCAGGACCGTGAAGTCGAAGGTGGCGAGGGTCTTGCCGCCGGGCAGGCGGGAGGCGTGGAGGTGGCGCTGGATGCGTCGGGTCTCGCGCTCGGCGATCTCGCATTCGGCGAGCGCGGCCAAGAAGCGCGCGGCCGGCCAGCCTTCCTTGTCGGCCTGATCGGCGAAGCCCTGCCAGCGCCTGTTGAAGCTCGGCAGGCGCAGCGCGGTGAGCATGGCCGGCAACGTGTAGATGTCGATCTCTCGGGACGTCATGCGCCGGCCTCCAGCAGAGCGTCAAAGCTGGCGAGGGCGGTCAGCGTGACGGGCACGTCGACCGGCAGGTCGCGCCCGCGCGGCTGCAGCCGCTGGCGCAGATCGCGGGCGTCGGGCGCCCGTCCGGCGGTGATATCCTTCGTGATCAGGGCGGCGAGCTCGGCTTCGCAGCCCTCGTCATGGGCGAGAGCGAGGAGCGCGACCATACGCCGGCAGGCGTCTTTCTCGGGCAGCGTCTGCGACAGGTGCGCCCAGGCCTGGGCGTACCCCGGTCGCGGGAAGAGGCTGTCGCGGTAGATCGAGCGCGCCAGCGCCTGTGGCTTCCGCCGGAGGGCGTGGATGACGTGTCGGTAGTCGACGACGTGGACGCGCCTGCCGTCGCCGCGGCTGCGCCGGCGGGGATGGGTAACGACCTTGGTGGCGCCGAGCCACGCCTCGATCCGATCGTCGTGCACGTGGACGCGCAGGCGGTGGCCGATCAGGCGCGCCGGCGCGCTGTAGAAGACGCTGTGAACCAGGAAGCCGCCGGTGCGCGTGACGCGGGCGACGATCTCGGTGAAGTCGGTGGTCCGTCGCGCCGGCAGCGGACGCAGCGCCGCCATCTCGACCTGGACCGTGGCTGCGCGGCGCCGGTTGCGCCGCGCGACGAGCTGGTCGACGAAGGTCCGGTAGTCGGTCAGCGAGGCGAAGTCGCGGTCGCCGCGCAGGATCAGCGCCTGGTCGAGGGCGGCCTTGAGGTGGCGGTGGTGGGCCTCGACCGCGCCGTTCTCGTGGGCTTCGCCGGGATTGTTGCGGCTGGCGATCAGGCCGTAATGCGCGCACAGCTCGTCGTAGCGCCGGGTCACGTCCTCGGCCGCCTCGCGGTCGAGGTTGCGGTACGCCGCCGAGAGACTGTCGGTGCGGTGCTCCGTGGGCGCCCCGCCGAGGCTCCAAAGCGCGTCCTGGAGATGCTCCGCGAGCGCCGCGAAGCTCTCGCCGCCGAGCACGACGCCGCCATGTTCCCAGCCGCTGTAGGCCAGGACGAAATGATAGAGCCGGTGCGGCAAGGGTTCGCCGGCGATGGTGACGCCGAGCTCGCTCGCGTCGGTGAAGTCCGAGAGCGCCATGCGCCCGGGCTCCGCGCTCTGCCGGAAGATGACGTCCTTCGGCGCGCCGTGGAGCGCCCGCCAATCGCGGACCCGCCGCTCAAGCGTGCGACGGACGCGGTCGTCGGTGAAGGCGTCCGAGTCGGTCATCTGCAGATGGCGGAGCAGCGTGACTGCCTGCACGGCGGGGTCGCGCTCGAGGATCGGCAGCAGCACCGGCTCCCAGACCTCGGCGAGCGGGTCGGGGACGGTGCGGCCGCGCTCGATCCGGCGCCGCGATGGCAGGCGGGCGGCGGCCTCGATGCGCCGGGCGGTCCGTTCGCTGAAGCCGGCACGGGCGGCGGCCAGGCGCTGGCTGTGACGGGGGCGGTCCTGCATGTACAATCTCACTTGCTGGTCGGTGACAGGTTTGCCCGGCACGTCGGGAGCTCCGTTTGGTCGACAGAGATCCCGGTCGTACCGGCCGCAGCGGCCAGCACCCCCATGCCATCGCCCCCTCCGAGACGATCGCGCCGGCGGCTTCAGCCCCCAGGCGGGCTACGCCCGCCCTCCAGCCCAAGCCGCCGGCCAACTTGGTTGTCGGCGCCGGTCAGGATGGTTGTCGCTGATCACCGAGTAGCCGATCGGCGCGCTGGTAGTAGGGCGCGAGCCCTCAAGCACGGCGGCAGGCGGCATGGCGGCAATGCCAGCAGCTTTTTGGGCCGCGATG
>DASUZH010000391.1:0-4000 GCA_036376975.1 Burkholderiales bacterium
CGCGTGTTCTCGCCGTCGCGCTTCCAGGACCAGATCCAGCTGCGCTGGTACCTCGACGACCCCGCCCGCGGCTGGACGCTGCAGGACACCATCCCGATCAAGATCGTCGGCGGCCGCGAGCAGGGCTTCCGCGGCTACGGGGCGAAGACCAAGTACCAGCCCGGCAGCTGGAAGGTGCAGATCGAAACCACCGACGCGCGCGAGATCGGGCGCATCTACTTCAGCCTCGAAGCCGCGCCCGCCGCCGCGCGCGTCTTCGAGGTGGAGATCGATTGACCGGGTCCGCGCGCGCGCCGTCGCGCGCCGACTGGCTGCAGGCGGCGGCGGTCGCGCTGCTGCTGTTCATCCTCTATGCCGCCACCGCTCCTCGCGGCGTGGCGCTGGAGGACGATCCGCTCTTCATCCTCGCCAGCTACTTCCTCGGCTTCGCGCATCCGCCGGGTTATCCCCTGTACGTCCTGCTCGGCAAGCTGGCGACGTTGCTGCCGGTCGGCCCGGTCGCCTACCGCGTGCACCTGCTGAGCGGGCTGCTCGGCGGCCTCGCCTGCGGCTTCCTCTGGCTTTGCGCGCGCGCGCTGGTCGAGGACCGCCTGGCGGCCTGGGTCGCCGCGCTGACCCTCGGCCTGTCGGGCGCGTTCTGGTCGCAGGCGGTGATCGCCGAGGTGTACACGCTCAACGCGCTGTTCGTGTTCGCGCTCGCCTGGCTCGGCCTGGCGCACGCGCCGCGCGCGCTGCCGCTGATGGCGTTCGTGTTCGGCCTGAGCCTCTCCAACCACTGGCCGCTGATGCTGCTCGCCGCGCCGGCGTTCGCCATCCTGCTGTGGCCGTGGCGCGGCGAGGTCCTGCGCCGCCTGCCGCTGCTCGCCGCGCTGTTCGTCGCCGGCCTCGCGCCGTACGCGGTGATGGTGGCGCTGTCGTGGCGCGACCCCGCGATCGCCTTCTATGGCCCGATCGAGTCGCTGCGCGAGCTCTGGCACCTGGTCAGCCGCGCCGACTATGCCGCAGCGGACGCCTCGCCGAGCGCCGCGCTCGCCGACCGGACGCGGTATTTCGGCTTCCTTGCCGGCCAGCTGGTGCTGCAGCTCGCTTTCGCCGGCGCCGCGCTCGCCGCGGCGGGCTGCGCGCTGCAACGCCGCGCGTGGGGGCCGCGCATCGCCGGGTTCGTCACCGCCGCTTTCCTGCTCACCTCGGTGGCGCTGCTGCTGCTGCTCGCGTTCGACTACGACGCGCGGCAAAAGCACCTGTTCCACGTCTATCCGCTGCCGGCATACGGCTTCGCCGCCCTGTGGCTCGCGCTCGGCTTCGACTGGCTGGCGCGACGCGCGGCGTTGCGCCGCTGGCAGGCGGCGACGGCGGCCGCGGTGCTGATCGGCATCGCGCTCGGCGCCGGCGCCTACGCGAACCGCGACGCGGCGAGCGACTGGCCGGCGCGCTACGCCGGCGCGCTGCTCGACACCCTGCCGCGGGACGCGGTGGTGTTTACCGTCATCGAGCAGGAGTTCGGGCCGCTCGCCTACGCGCATTTCGTCGAGGGCCGCCGCCCGGACCTCGAGCTGCGCCAGCCCGGCGGCCTGCTGTACGGGGCGGGCAAGCGGCTGTTCCATCCGCTGCGCACCGCCGACGCGGAGCAGCGCGCGCAGCTGAAGGCGTTCGTCGACGCGCAGCGCCGGCCGCTGGTGCAGACGCAGGGGCTGTTCGGCGGCCACGCTCAGCAGGATCACTGGCTGTTCATCGCCGCCGACAAGTCCGGCACCGACCGGGCGCGCCATGCGATCGTGGTGGAGGAGCCGCTGCTGCGCTTCTTCGAGGACTCGCTGGCCGCCGAGCGCTCCGGCAACGCCTGGGTGGCGGAATTCCAGGGCGAGCTGCGCCGCCGCTACGCCACGCTGCTCGGCATCCAGCTCGCGGAGGGCCGCCCGCTCGACGCCCGCTCGCGGCGGCACTACCAGGCGCTGGCGGGCGATTTCTTCGGCGCGCTCGGCCTCGCCGAAGGCGCGCTGCTGAGCAGCGCGGGCACGCTGGCGCTGGCGGCCGAGCACGCCGACGGAGCGGTGCGGCTGATGCCGGTCGACGCCGCCAAGTACCACCAGGCCCGCGTGTTCGAGACGCGCGCGCAGATCCGCCTGCGCCTCGGCGACAAGCGCGGCGCGATGGAGGAGCTGGAAAGCGCGCTGCGCATCTGGCCGGCGCCGGGCAACGGCGCCGGCGCCGAGCTGGCGCGGCTGCGCGCGCAGCGCTAGGCCGCTGCGGGCAGCTTGCCTTCCCCGGGCACCCAGCGGCGCGCGAGGCGGCGGCCCCACGCGCTCTCCGGCTTGTGCACCAGGCGCTCGTTGGTGAAATGCCGCGACAGGCGGTTGCGCCCGGCGCGCGCGGCGGAGTCGATCAGCGTCAGCGTGAGCAGGTCGCGCTGCGCATGGCTGCCGCCGAAGGCGGACGCGCCGTCGCGCACCGCGAGCAGCTTCTCGACCGCGGCGTCGTAGCGCTCTTCGGTATAGGCGATCGCCGCCTCGACGGCCTCCATGCCGACGCGGCGCGTCATCTCGCCGTTGGTGTTCTTGCCGAGCGAGGCCTGCAGCAGCTGCTGCTGCAGCTGCACCAGCGCCTCGCGCCGGCCGGCGGCGGCGAATGCCAGCGCGGCGTGGAAGTCGTTGAAGGCGTAGAAGCCCAGCTCTTCCTGCTGCGTGCGTTGCCAGACGTCGGCGACGGCCGCGAAGCGTTCGCCGGTGTCGACGCCCTCCAGCTTCAGGCGCCAGAGCAGGGCGGTGGCGTCGATGCGCGGCAGCACCATGTCGATGTTGCCGGGGAAGCGGGCGTCGTAGATCTCGAGGGCCTGCGCGTACTCGGCGCGGTCCATGTGGAACAGCGCGGCATGCCAGGCGTTGTGGAAGGCGAAGCCGTTGTCCTCGGTCGCCCACACCTTGCGCGTCGAGTTCAGCCAGTCGAGGCCTTCGCCGATGCGGCCCTGCATCTCCATCACGTGCGCGACGGCATGCACGCCCCAGCAGTCGTCGCCCGACAGCTCGACCGCGCGGCGCCCGCTGCGCTCGGCGTCCGGATACTGGTTGCACTCCTCGAGGCCGAACGCGTGCATGCCCAGCACGTACGCGTAGCCGGGGACCGACTCGCTCCAGGCCGGCAGCACGCGCGAGACGCGGTTGCGCAGGTTGAGCGAGTCGCCGCGGAAGAAGTCCATCGCGTGCGCCGCCTGCACGGCGACGATGTCGCGCGGGTAATCGACCAGCAGGCGGTCGAAGGCGCGCGAAGCGGCGCTCCATTCGCCGTTCGCGATCAGGCGCGCGGCTTCCGCCAGCGCGCGCTCGCGCGGCGTGGCGCCCTGCAGGGCCTTGCGGCCCTGCTCGAGCACCGCCAGCGCGTCGCGCATGAAGCGCCGCTCGAAGATCGTGCACAGCAGGAGCGCCTTGGTGGCGTAGGCGGCGGCGAAGCCGTCGTCGAGGGCGATCGCCTGGTCGAGCGGCTGCAGCGGGTCGCCGCGGTAGGTGTGGAAAGCGCGCAGCGCGCGCTCGTAGGCGTCGAGCGCTGCGGGGTTGGAAAGGGTTACGGCGTGGCCTCGGTCGTCCTTGTGCATGTCGGTTCCTTGAAAAATGAACCGCGATGCTACCGACGCGCCGCACCCGCTTCCAGGCGCGGTTGGTTAACTGTTTGTAACGCTCAGGTAATCGCGCCGGCGAACTGCTTCTCGTCGAAGCCGCCGTAGACCTTCGGCTTCATGTCCCTTCAGAGGGGGACAGACAAGTGCGCATGCGAAGCCCAAAATACCCGCCAACCCGGAGGAGGGCAAGCAATGAGGAAGACGCTGGTCGCGGTCTGGCTGCTGTGTTTCGCTGGATGGGTCGGCGCGCAGGAGGCGTTCCCCAGCCGGCCGCTCACCATCGTCGTGCCGACCGGGCCGAGCGGGCAGACCGACGTGTTCGCCCGGCTGATCGCCGAGCAGCTGCGCGTGCGCCTGAACCAGCCGGTGGTGGTGGAGAACCGGCCGGGC
>DASUZH010000392.1:0-2728 GCA_036376975.1 Burkholderiales bacterium
CTTCAGCTTCTCGAGGGACTCGTCCCTCAGGTCTTCGTACATTCCGCCCTGCACGATGCCGAACAAGGCGTTGGATGACTTGAATTGTTTTCTGGAGCGCTCCGCCCAGCGCATCGAGAGCTGCATCGAGGCGTCCGCTTCGGCTTTGGTGGCGGGGTAGGGCGTGCACTCGTCGAACACCATGGCGATGTCCGAATTCAGCGTCATCTGGATCTGCATCGAGATCTCGGGCGTGAGGAACAAGCGGTCGCCGTTGATCGGTGACGAGAATTGGACTCCCTCTTCGGAAATTTTTCTTAGATCCCCAAGGCTGAAAACCTGGAAACCGCCCGAGTCGGTCAGGATCGGCCCGTCCCAGCCCATGAAGCGGTGCAGGCCGCCGTGCGCGCGGATCACGTCGAGCCCCGGGCGCAGCCAGAGGTGGAAGGTGTTGCCGAGCACGATCTGCGCGCCGAGCGCGCGCACCTCGGCCGGCGACGTCGCCTTCACCGCGCCGTAGGTGCCCACCGGCATGAAGGCCGGCGTCTCGACCGCGCCGTGCGCGAGCTCGAGCGTGCCGCGCCGCGCGCGGCCGTCAGTCGTCCTGAGCTCGAACTTCATGGCGGGGGCCATCCGCGAAAAATACAGCACCCATGGAAATCGGTGTCAGACACCGATCTATCCGTCGTTCCCGCGAAAGCGGGAACCCACGGCTTTCCAGGCGCATGGGCCCCCGCTTTCGCGGGGGCGACGTTTTCGCCTTCCCTGTCGGAATCCATCATGCGCCTGGCCGCTCGATCAGCATCGCGTCGCCGTAGGAGAAAAAGCGGTATTTCTGCTCGATCGCGTGCGCGTAGGCGCGCATCACGTTCTCCTTGCCGCCGAACGCGCACACCAGCATCAGCAGCGTGGACTTGGGCAGGTGGAAGTTGGTCAGCAGGCGATCGACGACCTTGAACTCGAACCCGGGATAGATGAACAGGTCCGTTTCGCCCTCGAGCTTTCCCGTGAGCGCGGCGGTTTCCAGCGCCCTGAGCGACGTCGTGCCGACCGCAAGGACTTTTTTTTGCAAGAGACGTTGATAAGCGTCCGGAGGGATCGCGTAGCGCTCCAAATGCATCCTGTGCTTCTCGACCTCCTCCACCCGCACCGGCTGGAAGGTCCCCGCGCCGACGTGCAGGGTGATTTTCTCGATCGGGCAGCGTATCTGCCGCAGGATCGAATCGTCGAAGTGCAGGCCGGCGGTGGGCGCGGCGACGGCGCCGGGCTTGTCGGCGTAGACGGTCTGGTAGCGCTCGGCGTCCTCGGCCGCGGGCGCGTGGGTGATGTAGGGCGGCAGGGGGACCGCGCCGTGCTTTTCGAGCACCTTTTCCACTTCCTCGGAGAAGCGCAGCTCGTACAGGTCCGCGCTGCGTCCCGCCACCTCCGCCGAGACGCTGCCGATCGACAGCCTGCCGCCGGGCCGCGGCGGCTTGCTGGCGCGAACCAGCGCGAGCGCCTCGCGCGGGCCGGTGACGCGCTCGACGAAGATCTCGACCGCGCCGCCGCTGTCCTTGCGCCCGGCGAGCCGCGCCTTGATCACCCGGGTGTCGTTCAGCACCAGCGCGTCGCCGGGGCCGAGCAGGCCGGGCAGGTCGTCGAACCGCAGGTCGCGCAGGGCGCCGGCGGCGTCGAGGTGCAGCAGCCGGCTGCCGGCGCGCCGCGGTGCGGGGTGCTGGGCGATGAGCGCGGGCGGCAGCGCGTAGTCGAAGTCGGAGACCTGCATGGGCGGCGGATTATAATTTTCGCCGGTTTCCGAGTTATCCCAGACTCCGGCCGGAATGGCGGAACCGGTAGACGCAGCGGACTCAAAATCCGCCGGCCGCAAGGCCATGAGAGTTCGAGTCTCTCTTCCGGCACCAGCAAGGCAAACTGTAAGGTAAAAGATCGTCCCAAACCGGGGTTTCCCTGCTGGACTGGCCGCGCGTCCGGGCGTAGGCTCAGCGCAGGGAAATCCACCAGGGGGATCAGCCATGGCGCAGGCGCAGGTGCGGGTACTGCCTTCGGCGCGCAACACCATCATGGTGGTCGACGACCAGTCGACCGGCCGCGCCATTCTCGAGCAGGTGGTGAGGAGCCTCGACGAGCGGGTGCACGTCGAGAGCTTCGGCCGCCCGGTCGACGCGGTGGTGTGGGCCACGCGCCACGTCTCCGACCTGGTGCTGGTCGACTACATGATGCCGGACATGGACGGCATCGAGTTCGTCAAGCGCCTGCGCGCGCTGCCGGGCTACGAGCACGTGCCGATCGTGATGGTCACGGTGCACGACGACCGCAAGGTGCGCTACGCCGCGCTCGACGCCGGCATCACCGACTTCCTCACCAAGCCGGTCGACGCGCGCGAGTGCCTGGCGCGCTGCCGCAACCTGCTCACGCTGCGCCGCCAGCAGCTCGCGCTGGAGGACCGCCGCCGCCTGCTCGAGCACATGGTGGAGGACGCGACGCGCGAGGTGCGCGAGCGCGAGAAGGAGACCCTGCTGCGCCTCGCCCGCGCCGGCGAGTTCCGCGACGAGGAGACCGGCTTCCACCTGATCCGCATGTCGCGCTACTCGCGCCTGATCGCGAGCGCCATCGGCCTGGAGCGCGACGAGGCCGAGACCGTCGAGCTGGCCGCGCCGCTGCACGACATCGGCAAGATCGGCATCCCCGACCAGATCCTGCTCAAGCCCGAGAAGCTGGACGACACCGAATGGCAGGTGATGCGCCGCCA
>DASUZH010000393.1:0-6815 GCA_036376975.1 Burkholderiales bacterium
GGGCACGTTCTCGTCGACGTCGACGATGCCGCGGCTGCCTGGCATCGCGCGCATCGCGTCGAGCATGCAGCTGTTGTCGCGCAGGTACGAGCTCGGCTGCACGAAGACGAAGCGCTCGAAGCCCATCGGGCGCGCGTGCGCAAGGTAGTCCTCCAGCGGCGCGAGCGGCGGCTTGTAGCGCAGGTTCGGGTCGCGCGCCGGATAGCGCTCGGGCGGCCCGAAAACGTGGAGGTGGGCGTCGCAGGCGCCCTTCACAGCGGTTTCAGCGGTGGCTCGGCGTTTCCGGGCAGCGGCAAGCCTGCTGTATTCAGCACCATCGCCATCAGCGAGTAGTAGCCGCACAAGGCGAGCAGCTCGAGCGATCCGTCCAGGCCGAAACGCTTCTTCACCTCCTCGAACTTCGCGTCAGAGACGCGTCCGTCCAGGTGCGCCTCCGTGCAGAAGGCGTACACCGCAGCGTCTTCCGGCGCCATGCTTGGTCTTTCGCCATTCTGGATCGCAGCAATCACTTCCTCCGGAAGACCCGCATCGCGCGCAAGCTTCGAGTGGATGAACCACTCGTGCTGGCAGGACCAGCGCCGCGCCGTGACCAGCACGGCGAGCTCGACCAGGCGTGGCGGCAGCTTCGCGCCCCAGCGCAGCTGCTCGCCGAGCTGCTGCAGCCGCTGCGCCAGCTCCGGGTGGTGGATCAGGGCGAGGAACGGCCCGCGCACCTCGCCGCGCGGCCCGGCGGAGATCTCGGCGGCGACCTCGCGCTGGCGCGGCGTCATGCCCTCGGGGGTGAGCTTCGGGAATCGTTGTGCCATGCTAGAAGCATGGCGGACGCGATCCTCGTAGTCCACTTCCTGATCGCGGCGTTCATCGTGGCCGGGCTGCCTGCGGTCTGGCTGGGCGCCGCGCTCGGCTGGCGCTGGGTGCGCAATCCGTGGTTCCGCTACGCCCACCTCGCGGCGATCGCCTTCGTCGCCGCCGAGGCCCTGCTCGGCGTGGTCTGCCCGCTCACGGTGTGGGAGGACATGCTGCGCGGCAACGTGCAGGCGGAGTCCTTCGTCGGCCGCTGGGTGCGGCGCCTGTTGTTCTACGAAGCGCCCCCCTGGGTGTTCACCTCGGCCTACGTCGCCTGGGCCGCGGCCACGCTGCTCACCCTTCGATTCTTCCCGCCCAGGCGAAGAGCTGGCTGAACACTTCGTCGCGGATCTCGCGCCGCGACAGGATGAGATCGTGCACGCCGCCGGGGAAGGCGAGCACCACAACGTCCCGGCCGAGGCCGCGCGACCAGCGCGCGATGTGGCGCCAGTCGAGCACCCAGTCGGCCTCGTCCGAATGCATCGACAGCACCGGGCAGCCGATGGCCAGCCCGCGGTGCACCTTCGCGTGCGCGTCGTTGATCGCGCCGATCCAGCCGAAGTAGACCGGGAAGCCCGCGATCGGCTTGAGCTTCGTGTCGTACTCCCAGTGCTCGAGCAGCGCTTCGCCGTACTCGCGCCGCAGCTTCTCCGGGCTGGGCGTGAAGGGGAAGAAGCGGCCCAGCGCGGCGGCGAAGTGCAGCTGCGGGCGCTTCGCGGCGGGCACCTTCCAGTCGAAGAACGGGCTGTTGAGCCACAGCCCGCGCAGCTGGTCGCGCCGCTCGCCTTCGTGCGCGTACAGCGAGCAGATCAGCCCGCCGGTGGAATGGCCGCAGAGCAGCACCGGCGCGCCGATTTCGTCCATGGCGCGCGTGATGTCGGCGTAGTACTCGGCGACGTCCTTGCAGAAGTTGGCGTGCTGGTGCGGCCGCAGCGAGCGGCCGTGCTTGCGCAGGTCGAGCGCGTAGAAGGCGTAGCCCTCGAGCGCAAAGCGCTCGGCCAGGTGGCGCTGGAAGAAGTAGTCGACGAAGCCGTGCACGTAGAGCACCGCGCCGCGCGGCGCCTCGCCCGCCGGCAGCCGCACCAGCGTGGCGCACACCGCGCCGTCGTAGTCGGGCGGGAACTCGAGCTCGAGCGCCTCGAAGCCCGGCAGCAGGGCGTCAGGCCGCCAGGCGCTGCTGCCTGGCGAGGGCCCAGGCGACGTGTTCCCTGACGAGAGCGGAAGGATGGTTTTTTCTTGCATTGAGGGCCGCGATCACGTCGTCTGACCGGGGCGCGTTCCCCAAGCCTACCGCAAGGTTGCGCAGCCAGCGCTCGTAGCCGATGCGCCGGATCGCAGATCCCTGCATGCGCTTGTCGAACTCACTTTCGGTCCATCCGAACAGCTCTACCAGCGTTGCCTTGTCCAGGCCGTTCCTGACGGAAAAATCGTCCTCTCCGGTGGGTTGCGCGAAGCTGTTCCACGGGCACACCACCTGGCAGTCGTCGCAGCCGTAGACGCGGTTGCCGATCAGCGGGCGCAGCTCCTCGGGGATCGCGCTCTTGTGCTCGATGGTGAGGTAGGAGATGCAGCGCCGCGCGTCGAGCTGGTAGGGCCCGCGGATCGCCTGCGTCGGGCAGACGTCGATGCAGCGCTGGCAGGTTCCGCAATGGTCCTGTTCCGCCTCATCCACCGGAAGAGGCAGATCGCAGTAGATCTCGCCGAGGAAGAACCACGAGCCGGCGTCGCGGCTGAGCAGCAGCGTGTGCTTGCCGCGCCAGCCGAGCCCCGCCTGCCGCGCCAGCTCGACCTCCATCACCGGCGCGGAATCGGTGAACGCGCGGTAGCCGAACGCGCCGCGCTCGGCGACGATGCGGTCGCAGAGCTTCTGCAGCCGGTCGCGCAAGACCTTGTGGTAATCCCTGCCGCGCGCATACCGCGCGATGTATGCATTGCCGGGTTCCGTCGAAATCCCCTCCGCCACATCGGCCGCATAGTTCAGCCGGCAGGAGATCACGCGCAGCGTGCCCGGACGCAGCTCGCCGGGGCGCGCGCGGAGCGCGCCGTGGCGCGCCATATACTCCATCTCGCCATGCCAGCCCTTCGAGAGCCACTCCAGCAGCCGCGGCTCGGCGGCCGAAAGGTCCGCCGCGGCGATGCCGACCGCCTGGAAGCCGAGCTCGGCTCCCCATTGCTTGATGCGCTTCGCGAGCGAGGCGTGGTCCATGTCTCTCGATCTTAATTTGCCGGATGCGGCGGCGACCGAACGGCTCGGCGCCGCGCTGGCCGCGGGCACCGCGCCCGGCCGCGTCCTCCACCTGCGCGGCGAGCTCGGCGCGGGCAAAACCACCCTGGCGCGTGGCTTATTGCACAGTCTGGGCTACGCCGGCCGGATCAAGAGTCCGACCTACGCCGTGGTTGAACCTTATTCGCTTTCGAGGTTAAACTTGTATCACTTTGATTTCTATCGGTTCAGTGATAAAGCTGAATGGGTGAACTCAGGCTTTCGCGAATACTTCAACGGCGACTCGGCCTGCATCGTGGAATGGCCGGAGCGAGCCGAGGGCCTTCTGCCGCCGCCGGATCTCGAGGTGCGGCTCGAGGTAGCCGGGGAAGGCCGTCGTGCGTTGATCAGGGCATGCACGTCCTCCGGCGAGTCCTGGCTCTCCTCCTTGCCTTCGTCTTTGTAGGCGCGGCACAGGCCCAGGTCCTCTCCACCCGCATCTGGCCGGCGAAGGACTACACCCGCCTCACCGTCGAGTCGAAGCAGGAAATCCAGTACACCGTCTTCATGCTGAAGGACCCGGCGCGCCTGGTTCTCGAGCTCGAAGTCGACGACCTGCCGCAGTCGCTCTCCGAGCTGCACAGCAAGGTCGCCGAGTTCGATCCGTACATCTCGGGCCTGCGCGTGGCGCGCAACCGGCCGGGCGTGGTGCGCGTGGTGCTCGACCTCAAGGGCGAGGTGAAGCCGCAGGCCTTCACCATCAAGCCGATCGCCGAGTACGGCTACCGGCTGGTGCTCGACATCTACCCGGCGGTTGCGGTCGACCCGCTGGCCGCGCTGATCGAGGAAACGCAGAAACAAAGAAGCATTTCGACTCAAAAACCCAGGGTTGCCCGGCTCGCCACGGTGGTCATCGACCCCGGCCACGGCGGCGAGGACCCGGGCGCGATCGGCCGCCGCGGCTCGCGCGAGAAGGACATCACCCTCAGCATCGGCAAGCGCCTGAAGGCGCTGGTCGACGCCGAGCCGAACATGCGCGCGATGCTGACCCGCGACGGCGACTACGCCCTGCAGCTCGGCGCGCGGGTGGAGAAGGCGCGCGCGGTGAAGGCCGACCTGTTCGTCTCGATCCACGCCGATTCGTTCGTGCGCGCGCACGCGCGCGGCTCCTCGGTGTTCGCGCTGTCCGACCGCCGCGCCACCTCCGAGATGGCGCGCTCGCTCGCTAAGAAGCAGAACGAGGCCGACCTGATCGCCGGCGTGAACCTGAAGGGCAAGGAAGACCACCTGAAGCGCACCCTGCTCGACCTGTCGCAGACCGCGTCGATCGACCACAGCCTGCGCCTCGGCAACCTGGTGCTCGCCCGGCTGGGCAGCGTCAACACGCTGCACAAGCCGACCGTCGAGCAGGCGAGCTTCGCCGTGCTGACCGCCCACGACATGCCCTCGATCCTGGTCGAGACGGCGTTCATCTCCAACCCGGACGAGGAAAAGCGGCTGAACGACGAGGGCTACCAGGACAAGCTCGCGCGCGCCATCCTCGAGGGCATCCGCGACTACTTCACCAAGCACCCGCCGCGGCCGGGCTCACCCCTCGCGCTGAACTGAATAGCGGGATTTCAACCAGGCGATGATGCCTGGCGAGATCGACAGCAGCACGATGCCGACGATCACCAGCGTGAGGTTGCTCTTCACCGCCGGGATGTTGCCGAAGAAGTAGCCCGCGCTGCACAGCGACACCACCCACAGCAGCGCGCCGGCGATGCAGAACCCGATGTAGCGCCCGTAGGGCATCGCACCCAGGCCGGCCACGAAAGGCACGTAGGTGCGCACGATCGGCATGAAGCGCGCGATGATGATGGTCTTGCCGCCGTGGCGCGCATAAAACTGGTGCGTGCGTTGCAGGTGCGCCGGGTTGAGCCAGCGGGAGGCCTCCTTGCTGAACACCCGCGGCCCAACCCAGCGGCCGACCCAGTAGTTGACGTTGTCGCCGCACAGCGCGGCGGCGATCAGCACCGTCATCACCAGGAAGATGTCCATGTTGCCCACCGCGGCCAGGGTGCCCACCACGAAGAGCAGCGAGTCGCCCGGCAGGAAAGGCGTCACCACCAGTCCCGTCTCGCAAAAGACGATGACGAACAGCAGCACGTAGACCCACACGCCGTAAAGACGCACGAACTCGGCGAGGCGCACGTCGAGGTGCACTACCAGATCCCAGAACCAGGCGAGTAGCTCCATGCGCCGATTGTATAATCGACCGCACGACCGGCCGCATGTCGTCTCCGCATGTCACAGCAAATCTCCGCCGTACTGACCAATCCGAGCGTGGAACGCGTGCGCAGCGCGCTCGCCGGCGCCGGGCTCGCCGCCGAAATAGTCGAGCTGCCCGGCGCGGCGCGCACCGCCCAGGCCGCCGCCGATTTCCTCGGCTGCGCGGTGGGGCAGATCGCCAATTCGCTGGTGTTTCGCGCGCAGGCGAGCGACAGCGCGGTGCTCGTCATGTCCTCGGGCGCGAAGCGCGTCGATGTCGCGCGCCTCACCAGCGTGCTCAGCGAGCCGGTCGGCAAGGCCGATGCCGAGTTCGTGCGCACCCGCACCGGCTTCGCGATCGGCGGCGTCCCTCCCGTCGGCCACACCGACGTGAAGACGATCCTGGTCGAGAAGAGCCTGGCGGCGCACCGCGAGCTGTGGGCGGCGGCCGGCCATCCGCACACCGTGTTCCGCCTCACCTACGCCGAGCTGCTGCGCATCACCGGCGGCACCGAGATCGAGGCGGCGGCGTGAGCGCCATCCGCCTGCTGCCGGAGCTGCTGGTGAGCCAGATCGCCGCCGGCGAAGTGGTCGAGCGCCCGGCGTCGGTGCTGAAGGAGCTGCTGGAGAACAGCCTCGACGCCGGCGCGAAGACGGTCAGCGTCAGCCTCGAGCAGGGCGGCATCAAGCGCATCCAGGTCGAGGACGACGGCGACGGCATCGCCGCCGAGGACCTGGCGCTCGCGCTAGCGCGCCACGCAACGAGCAAAATTGCGACCCTAGAGGACCTCGAGGGCGTGGCGACGATGGGCTTTCGCGGCGAGGCGCTCGCCTCGATCGCCTCGGTCTCGCGCCTGTCGCTCGCCTCGCGCCGCCGGGGCGCGCCGCGCGGCAACGCGATCAGCTGCGAGGGCGCCGAGCAGGGCACGGTCGAGCCCGCGGCGCGCGCGCCCGGCACCACGGTGACGGTCGCCGACCTCTACTTCAACACCCCGGCGCGGCGCAAGTTCCTGCGCACCGAGGCGACCGAGTTCGGCCACTGCGACGAGGCGTTCTGCCGCGTCGCGCTGGCGCGGCCCGGCGTCGCTTTCACCCTGAAGCACAACGGCCGCGTCAGCCGGCTGCTGCGCGCGCAGTCGCCGGCCGAGCGCGTCGCCGCGATCCTCGGCGAGGCGTTCAGCGGCGCAAGCGTCCCGCTCGACGCGCCCGCCGCCGGGCTCAGGCTGTCCGGCCTCGCCGGCACGCCGCAGGCCGCCACCGCGCGCGCCGACTCGCAGTACTTCTTCGTCAACGGCCGCTTCGTGCGCGACCGCCTGCTCGCGCACGCCGCGCGCGAAGCCTACTCCGAGCTGCTGCACGGCGACCGCGCGCCCGCCTACGCCCTGTTCCTCGAGCTCGACCCGCGCGGCGTCGACGTCAACGTGCACCCGGCGAAGACCGAAGTGCGCTTCCGCGACGCGCGCGCGGTGCACCAGTTCGTGATGAACACGCTGAAGCGCGCCCTCGCGCCGAGCGC
>DASUZH010000394.1:0-3398 GCA_036376975.1 Burkholderiales bacterium
CTTCAAGATGAACAACGAGGAGGTGAAGGAGGAGCCGCACGTGCCGGGCACGGTGGCGATCTTCTTCACCCTGCACTACGGCGGCTTCCACCTGATCTACCTCATCTTCCTCCTCGCCGACGGGCCGCGGCGCGCCCCCGCGCTCGCGCCGCTCTACGTCTACGCCGTGCTCGCGCTGGTGTTCATCGTCAACCATGCCTATTCGCTGCGCCACAACGTCGCGCGCGACGCGCGCGGGCGGCCGAACATCGGCACGCTCATGATGCTTCCCTACGCGCGCATCCTCCCCATGCACCTCACCATCCTGGCCGGCGGCCTGTTCACCGGCTCGACCTTCGCCTTCTTCGTGTTCGGGCTGCTGAAGACCGTCGCGGACGTGGTCATGCACGTCGTGGAGCACCACGTCCTCGCCAAGCAACCACCCGCTGCTTCGCCCCCCTGACAAGGGGGGAGCGGGGGGTTCAGGCGGGGTCGCGGAAGCCGGCGTCCCAGTGCGAGCCGTCGCAGAACGGCTTGTTCTTCGACTGCCCGCAGCGGCACAGCGTGTAGTGCTCGGCCGAGGCGCCCTGCCCGAGCTTCATGCCGACCGGCTCCACGCCGCCGGTCACCGCGTAGGGGCCATGGTCCAGCACCGTCACCGCCGGCGGGCGTTTCGGCGGCGCCGCCTCGACGCCGTCGATGGCATACGAGAGCGCGCCAGACGGGCACTGGCGGATCGTCTCGATGATTCTCTCGACGCTCGCCGCGTCGGGCGCGATCCACGGCTCCTTGCCGTAGAGGAACACTTCCTTCAGTCCGTCGGTGCAATAGCCGGCGTGCGAGCAGATGCCGCGGTTGTCGAGGATGGTGATCTTCTTCCCGGCGTAGCGGTCGCGCTTGTCCTTCGCGGGATCGGCGGTATTGCGGTCGCTGAAGCCGATCTTCGAGTGCGTGCCGTCGCAGAACGGCTTGTTCTTCGAGCCGCCGCAGCGGCACAGCGCCACCTTGTCTTTCTTTGGAAAAGCCTCAGTGGAGGAACGGCGCAGGTCGGCGCCTTCCATGGAGTACGGGCCGTTCGGGTTGGCGGAAATCCTTGCCATGGCGCCTAGCAGCGCTTCACCGGGGCCGGAGCCGCCGCCACCTTCCCGCAATCGGCGGGGGCGGCGGGTATCCGGCTCTTCATGAACTCCAGCGTCAGGTCGTCCGGGCCGCTCCAGCCGATCACCGGGTGCTTCTTCGTGCCGTAGACCTTGTGCGGGATGCCGCGCGCGACGAGCCAGGCGCGGAACTCCTCGGTGATCGCGGGATCCTCGAACCGTACGTTGTGCCTCTCCGGGCCGATCGGGGTGCCCCAGAGGCTGTCCTCCACCTTTTCCACCGCCTCCGCGTATTGCGGCGCGACCCACACGAACTCGCGGCCGTCCTCGCGCCGCTCGAGCTCGTAGGGGATCTTCGCCTCGGTCAGCGCCTCCTTCCAGTCCGCCTGCTTGCCCGGATCGGAAAAGCTGCGGGCGCTCGCGCCCGCGCCGCGCGCCGACGGCGGCGGCGTCGCCGACGTATCCATGGTGAGAAGCGAGTACGCGACCACGCCAATGACTGCGGCTACGAGGAAGCAGGAGGCTCCGACGAGGATCGCGCGCGGCATCGCCCGGACAGCCTACCTTAGAATGATTCGATGCTGCCTGCCGTAGCCATCGCCGTCGGCGACCCCGCGGGAATCGGCCCGGAAATATCGATAAAGGCCGCGCTCGATCCGGCCGCGCGCGCGCTGTGCCGCCCGATCCTGGTCGGCGACCGCGGCGTGCTGGACGCGCACGCCGCGGCGTGCGGCCTCACGCTCGCCGGCGTCGAGGTGATGGAGCGCAAGCAGCTCGGCGCGGGCGACCTGCAGATCGGCGAGATCCGGCCGGCGCACGGCCGCTCGGCGCTCGATTCGGCGAAGGCGGCGGTGCGCGCGGCGCTCGGCGGGAAAGTCCAGGCGGTGGTGGCCGCGCCGCACAACGAGACCGCGATCCACCAGGCCGGCATCGAGTTCGACGGCTACCCGTCGTTCGTCGCGCGCCTGTGCGGGCTGCACCCCGAAGACGGCATCCTGATGCTCTGCTTCCGGCACGACGAGCGCGAGATCCGCATCGCGCACGTCACGCTGCACACCAGCGTAGCTACCGCGCTCACCCAGATCACCTCGGCGCGCGTCGCGCGCACCATCCGCGAAACCGCCGCGGCGCTGCGCAGGCTCGGCATCGCGCGGCCGAAGATCGCGCTAAGCGGCGTCAACCCGCACGCCGGCGAGAACGGCCTGTTCGGCGCGGAGGAGATCGACTCGCTGCAGCCCGCGCTCGCCGAAGCGCGCGCCGAAGGCATCGACGTCGCCGACCCGGTCGGCGCCGACCTGCTGATCCAGCAGAAGGGCTACGACGCCTACGTCGTCATGCTGCACGACCAGGGCCACATCCCGGCCAAGCTGCTCGCGCCGCAGCGCGTGGCGGCCATGACGATCGGCACTCCGGTGCTGTTCTCTTCGGTAGCGCACGGCTCGGCGCACGACATCGCCGGGAAAAACCAGGCGAGCCACGGCGCGATGCTCGAGGCGATCGCGCGAGTCACCGGCAAGAACCGGTAATACGCACAGTCTGGCTGCGGAGTACTTCCCTTGTTGCGCAACAGCATGGCGCGCAGTATCTCCGCGTCCGATTCGCGGACGATGCATCGGAAGGGGACGCACCATGGGAACTGGCCGCATCAAGCCACCGTCACAGGGGCCCGCCAAGCCGGAGAACGCCGCACCCGCTTCAACCCAGCCGCATCCGCGCCTGGTCAGGCTCGCGAAGGAAGTCGGCGCCGAGATCCCGCTGCCGCCGGTCGCGCCGCGCAAGGTCGAGCCGGTAGCGCCCGCGCCGCAGCCCAAGCGGTCGTATCACGTAATCATCCGCCGCCCGGGGACTGCCGAAGAGAAGTAGCCAGGTTGCACGCAGCATAGAATCGCTGCGTGAAGCCCGCCGCCGCCCTCCTCGCGCTCCTCGTTTCCGCCTCGGCGGTCGCGCAGCCTGCAGTCACCGCCGTCCCCGGCGGCGTCGCGCGCCTGCACCTCGGCGCCGCGGACAAGGCGCCCCAGGCCACCCTCGACGGCCGCCGCGTGCTGGTCCGCTCCGAGCGCGGCGAATGGGTCGCCGTCGCCGGCGTGCCGCTCTCGGCCAGGCCGAAGTCGAAGCTCTCGGTCGAAGTGGTCCACGCCGACGGCCGCACCGAGTCGTTCCCGGTTCGCGTGGTCGACAAGAAATACGTCACGCAGCACCTCACCGTCGCGCCCGACCAGGCCGACCTGCCGCAGGCTCAGCTCGCGCGCTACGAGAAGGAGCGCGAGCATTTGCAGAAAGTGCTGCGCACCTTCAGCGAGCCCACCCCCGCCAGCCTCGCCC
>DASUZH010000395.1:0-3763 GCA_036376975.1 Burkholderiales bacterium
CTGCTACATGCGGAAATTCTCGCCCAGATATACTCGGCGAACGCTGTCATTATAGACAATCTCCTCGGGATGGCCCGATGCGAGCACGGCGCCCTCGTTGATAATGTACGCGCGATCGCAGATGCCGAGTGTTTCGCGCACGTTATGGTCTGTTATGAGCACCCCGATGCCCCGTTCTTTAAGGAACCGAATGATGCGCTGGATGTCGAGCACCGCGATCGGATCGACCCCGGCGAAGGGCTCGTCCAGCAGGATGAAGGCCGGCTTGGTGCCGAGCGCGCGCGCGATTTCGAGGCGCCGGCGCTCGCCGCCCGACAGCGAGATGGCGGCGTGCTTGCGCAGGTGGGCGATGTTGAGGTCCTTCAGCAGCTGAGCTAGGCGCTCCTCGATCTCGCCCGGCGCGAGCCCCTGCAGCTCGAGGATCGCCTGCACGTTCTCCTCCACGGTAAGTTTGCGGAAGACCGAGTTCTCCTGCGGCAGGTAGGAAATGCCGAGGCGCGCGCGGCGGTGGATCGGCAGGTGGGTGAGGTCGAGGCTGTCGATGTGGATCGCGCCGGCGTCGGCCGGCACCAGCCCGACGATCATGTAGAAGCAGGTGGTCTTGCCGGCGCCGTTCGGCCCGAGCAGGCCGACCACCTCGCCGCTCGACACCTCCAGCGAGACGTCGGAGACCACGGTGCGCGACTTGTAGCGCTTGCGCAGGCTCTGGGCGCGCAGCTGCGTCATGCCGGGCTCATTTCTTCGGCTCGGCCGGCGCCTTGGGCCGGATGATCGCCTTGACCCGGCCGCCTTCGTCGCTCTTCACCGAGAAGAACTCCGAGCGCTGGTCGACCAGGATGTAGTTGCCGGTGACCTCGTCGCCGCCGCGGTTGACGCGCGCCCGTTCGAACAGCTCGACCTTGCCGGCCTTCTCGTCGATCTCGACGCGCAGCGCCTCGCCGTCCATCCACTCGCCTTCCTTCTCCGGCGGCTTCGGGTCCTGGCGCTGGCGGAACTTGACCGGCTTGCCGGTGGCGGTGGCGTACTGGAAGCCCTCCGCGTCCTGCCGCACCACGATGCGGTCGGCCTGCACGCGCATGGTGCCCTTGGTGAGCACCACGTTGCCCTCGAAGATGTTCATGCGCCGCACGTCGTCGGCGCTCATGCGGCTGGCCTCGACCTCGGTCGGCTTGTCGCGGTCGGCCTTCTCCGCCCGCACGGCGAAGGCGGCGCACAGCAGCAGGGCGGCGGCGAGCCTCATTGCTTCGACAGGAAGCGGCCGCGCACCTCGGACTTGAGCGTGAAGTGCCGCGTCTCGTTGCTGTATTCCATGCCGCGGCCGGACAGCGCGCGGTTGTCGTCGACGATGTTCACGTCGCGGTCGGTGCGCACCATCGAGCGGTCGCGCACCACGTGCAGGAAGTCGGTGGTGAGGCGCGCCGGGCCCTGGCCGGCGCCGGCCTCGCGCTCGAGCACCACGTTGTCGTAGAGGAAGATGTCCTCGCCGGCGCGCTTCAGCTCGCCGCGGTCGGCGCGCACCGTCATGCGCGGCTGGTCGGGCTTGCTCTGCACCACGCGCGGCGCGGTCAGCTCGGTGGTGTCGTCGTCGGGGTAGTGCACCATCTTCTCGGCCGAGACGCGGGTCTCGGCGGCGCCCTCCCGGTTGTAGGTGGTGGTGGTGAAGTTGATTACCAGGTAGTCCGGATCGTGCCGGCGCAGCGCGGGGTGCGAGGGGTCGTCGCTCACCGTGCGGTCGAGGTAGAAGGTGAGCGCGGCGAGCGAAAGCATCAGCCCGAGCGGGAACAGGCGCGTGGTCGGCAGCCTCACGCGCGGCCGCCTTGCGCGCGCAGCACCAGCTCGCACAGCTCGCGCACCGCGCCGCGCCCGGCCGGCGCGTCGGCGACGTAGTGCACCCGGCTGCGCACCGCCTCGGGCGCCTCGCGCGGCGCGCAGGCGAAGCCGCAGCGCTCGAGCACCGGCAGGTCGACCAGCTCGTCGCCCATGAAGCCGGTCGCGTCGGCGGCTAGACGGTGTTTCTTTAGTAGCTTGGAAAAAACCCGCAGCTTGTCGTCCACGCCCTGGTGCACCTCGCGGATGCCGAGCTCGCGCGCGCGGAACGTCACCGCCTTCGAGCGGCGGCCGGAGAGCAGCGCCACCTTCACGCCGCCTGCCGCGAGCAGCTTGATGCCGTGGCCGTCGTGCGCCGAGAACGCCTTCAGCGCCTCGCCGCGCGGCCCGTACCAGAGCGTGCCGTCGGTCAGCACGCCGTCGACGTCGAAAATCATCAGGCGAACCCCCTTCGCCCTTTGCACGACCGCTTGCGCGACCTCTTTCAAATCACCTTGGCGCGGAACAGGTCGTGCATGTTCAGCGCGCCGACCAGCTCGCCGTCCGCGTCGACCACCAGCAGCTGGTTGACCTTGTGCGCCTCCATCAGCTGCACCGCCTCCGCCGCCAGCGCGTCGGCGCGGATCACGCGCGGACCGGCGGTCATCAGGTCGGCGACGCGCGCCTTGGCGTAGTCCGCGCCCTTCTCGAGCGCGCGGCGCAGGTCGCCGTCGGTGAAGATGCCGCTCACCTTGCCCGCCGCGTCGCGCACCGCGGTCATGCCGATGCGGCCGCGCGTCATCTCGCGCAGCGCGTCCTTGAGCGGCGCGGCCGCCGGAACCACCGGCAGTGCCTCGCCCTTGCGCATCACGTCGGACACGTGCAGCAGCGCCTGGCGCGGCAGCCGGCCGCGCGGATGGCTGCGCGCGAAGTCGTCCTTGGTGAAGCCGCGCGCATCGAGCAGCGCCACGGCGAGCGCGTCGCCGAGCGCGAGCGCGGCGGTGGTGCTCGCCGTCGGCGCCAGGTTGTGCGGGCAGGCTTCCTGCGCCACCGCCGCGTCGAGGTGCACGTCGGCGTCGCGCGCGAGGGCGGAGTTCGGATTGCCGGTGATCGAGATCAGCTTGGCGCCGCGGCGCTTGACCAGCGGCACGATGTCCAGCAGCTCTTCGCTGCCGCCTGAATACGAGATCGCGATGAACACGTCGCCGGCGTCGATCATGCCGAGGTCGCCGTGGCTCGCCTCGGCCGGGTGCACGAAGTAGGCCGGCGTGCCGGTGCTCGCCAGGGTGGAGGCGATCTTGCGCGCGATGTGGCCCGACTTGCCCATGCCGCTCACCACCACGCGGCCCTCGCGGCCCTGGATCAGTTCGACTGCGGCGGCGAAGCTGTCGTCGATGCGCTCGATCAGCGCGCGCACCGCGTCGGCCTCGATCTGCAGCACGCGCCTGGCCAGCTCGAGGGAGCCGGAAGCGCGGGCAGCTTTCTTCACAGCCTTTATCATTGGCGGCGAGTATAGCCCATGGACTACTCGGCCGATCCCCTGCCGTCGGTGCTGATTCTGCTCGCTTGCGGCGTCGCCGCAGTGGTGCTGTGCCGCAGCCTGCGCCTGCCGGCGATGGTCGGCTACCTGGTCACCGGCCTGGTGCTCGGCCCGCATGCGCTCGGGCTCGCTTCCGACCGCGAGGCGATCCACGCGCTGGCCGAATTCGGCGTGGTGTTCCTGATGTTCTCCATCGGCCTCGAGTTCAGCCTGCCGAAGCTGGTGTCGATGCGGCGCATCGTGTTCGGCCTCGGCCTCGCCCAGGTCCTGCTGACCATCGCGCTGGTGATGGCCGGCGTGCCGGTGCTCGCCAGGGTGGAGGCGATCTTGCGCGCGATGTGGCCCGACTTGCCCATGCCGCTCACCACCACGCGGCCCTCGCGGCCCTGGATCAGTTCGACTGCGGCGGCGAAGCTG
>DASUZH010000396.1:0-2351 GCA_036376975.1 Burkholderiales bacterium
GTAGTCGACGAACTCCTTCAGCGTGGCCCCCGGCATCCGCTCGTTGCAGCCGAGCGCGAAGGCGTTGGTGCCGACGATCGACACCGGCGCGAAGTCCTTCAGCGGGTCGTAGTTCACCTTCTGCACGTACGGCACGATCGCGAGCTGCGGCGTCGAGGCGGAAAACAGCGTGTAGCCGTCGGCATCGGAGCGCGCGAGCGCCTCGGCGGCGATGGCGCCGCTCGCGCCCGGGCGGTTCTCCACCACGAACGCCTGGCCGAGGCGCTGGCTCAGCCATTCGGCGGTGATGCGCGCCACCGCGTCGGTGACGCCGCCCGGCGGAAACGGCACCAGAACCTTGACCGGCTTGGCCGGCCAGCTCTGCGCGTGCGCGAGCGCGGGAAGCGCGAGCAGCAGGAGGGCGAGGGCGCTTTTCATTCTTCGATCCAAGTAAAGCATACCCGGGACGGAGCGATAAGATGCATTTTGATGTGCTGAACCAGCGCAACATTCTCGTCGTCGGCGCGGGGCCGGTAGGCAGCGTTGCAGCGCTCGCCTGCGCCCGCTTCGGCCATGCCGTCACGCTGCTCGAGGCGCAGCCGCGCATCGACGACATGCCGCGCGCCTCCACCACGCAGCCGCCGACGCTGGAGATCCTCGCCGAGCTCGGCCTGATCGACGAGTACCACCGCGTCGGCCTGGTGGCGCGCACCTTCGAGTTCTGGGACCGGCCGACGCGCACGCGCATCGCCGAGTTCGACTTCGAGCGCCTGCGCGGCGAGACCGACTTCCCCTACGTGGTGCAGACCGAGCAGCACAAGCTCGCCGGCATGGCGATCGAGCGCCTGCGCGCGCTGCCGAACGCCGAGGTGGTGATGGACTGCGCGGTGAGCGGGCTGGCGCAGGACGCCGACCGGGTGACGGTGCGCGCCGGCGGGCGCGAGTTCCGCGCCGACTACGTGATCGGCGCCGACGGCGGCCGCAGCACGGTGCGCAAGAACCTCGGCATCGAGTTCGAGGGCTACACCTGGCCGGAGCGCTTCCTGGTGGTGACCACCAAGTTCGATTTCACCGCCGCGCTCGGCTGCTGCACGCGAAACTACATGGCCGATCCGAAGGAGTGGACCAACCTGTTCAAGGTGGCCGGCGACGACCTGAAGGGGCGCTGGCGCGCCGTCTTCAACACGCGCGAGGACGAGAGCGACGAGGAGGCGCTGTCCGACGCGGCGGTGCGGGCGCGGCTCGAGCGCTGCCATGCGCCCGGCGCCGACTGGGTGCACCTCAACCTGTACAACGTCCACCAGCGCGTGGCGAAGAACTTCCGCAAGGGCCGCGTGTTCCTGTGCGGCGACGCCGCGCACGTCAACAACCCGATCGGCGGCCTCGGCCTCAACTCCGGCATCCACGAGGCCTGGGACCTGGCGCAGCTGCTGGACGCCGTCCTGCGCGGCGAGGCGGACGCGTCGTCGCTCGACGCGTACGAGGCGCGCCGGCGCCCGCTCAACATCGAGTACGTGCAGGAGCAGACCGTAGCCAACAAGAAGCGCCTCGAGGAGCGCGAGCCCGCGCAGCGCGCGAAGCGCTTCGACGAGCTGCGCGCCATTGCCGGCGACCCCGCGCGCCACAAGGCCTTCCTCATGCGGGCATCACTACTGGAGAGCGCGCGCCGTGCGGTTCGGCATTAACTTCTTCCCGTCGTTCCGTCCCGAGGACAGCAGCACCGCGGACTACTACGCGCAGTGCCTGCGCATCGCCGAGCGCGCCGACCAGCTCGGCTACCACAGCGTGAAGACGGTCGAGCATTCGTTCTACGACTACGGCGGCCATTCGCCTAATCCCTGCGTATTCCTCTCGGCGATCGCCGCGCGCACCAAGCGCGTGCGTCTGGTCACCGGCGCGGTGATCCCGGCGTTCCACCATCCCGCGCACCTCGGCGGCGACCTCGCGATGCTCGACAACATGAGCAACGGCCGCCTCGATGCCGGCTTCGGCCGCGCCTTCCTGCCGAAGGAGTTCGAGGTCTACGGCGTGCCGATGTCGCAGAGCCGCGATCGCTTCGAGGAGGCGATCGGGATGATCAGGAAGCTCTGGACCGAGGAGCGGGTTAATTCCTCCGGACGCTTCTGGAGGCTGGAGGATGTGCGGTTGATGCCGAGAGTCGTGCAAAAACCCCATCCTCCGATCTGGATCGCGGCGATCTCCACCGAAGAATCGTTCCTCTACGCGGCGCGCAACGGCTTCAACCTGATGATCGTGCCGTACGCCGGCAAGCCCGGGCAGCTGAAGGAATACGTGCAGCTCTACCGCAAGACCTGGGCTGAGTCGGGCCACAAGCCGGGCGCGGAGCAGATCCAGGTGGCGCAGTTCTGTTA
>DASUZH010000397.1:0-2516 GCA_036376975.1 Burkholderiales bacterium
TCGCCGGCCTGTTCAAGGTCGCGGAAGCGCTCTACCAGGTGAAGTTACAGGCTGCGCAGGCGCCGACGTGGCATCCGGACGTGCGCTTCTTCGAAGTCATCGATCGCAACGGCGCCAGGATCGGGCAGTTCTACATGGACCTCTACGCGCGCGAGACCAAGCGCGGCGGCGCCTGGATGGACGACGCCATCACGCGCCGGCGCAAGCGCGGCCAGATCCAGACGCCGGTCGCCTACCTCAACTGCAATTTCTCCCGGCCGGTCGGCAACAAGCCCGCTCTTTTCACCCACGACGAGGTGCTGACGCTGTTCCACGAGGCCGGCCACGGGCTGCACCACCTGCTCACGCGCGTCGAGGACCTCGGCGTGTCGGGCATCAACGGCGTCGAGTGGGACGCGGTCGAGCTGCCGAGCCAGTTCATGGAGAACTTCTGCTGGGAATGGGACGTGCTGCGCCACATGACGCGTCACGTGGAAACCGGCAAGCCGCTGCCGCGCGAGCTGTACGACAAGATGATCGCCGCCAAGAACTTCCAGAGCGGCCTCGGCTTCCTGCGGCAGATCGAGTTCGCCGACTTCGACATGCACCTGCACTCCGACTTCGACCCCGCCTCCGGCCGCAGCGCGCAGCAGCTGCTCGAGGAGGTACGCCGCCGCATCGCGGTCCTGCCGCAGCCGGCCTACAACCGCTTCCCGAACAACTTCTCGCATATCTTCGGCGGCGGCTACGCGGCGGGCTACTACAGCTACAAGTGGGCCGAAGTGCTCTCCGCGGACGCCTACAGCGCGTTTGAGGAGATGCGCGAATCAAAAGGCGTGCTTGATGCCGAGACCGGCCGCCGCTTCCGCGACGAGATCCTCGCCGTCGGCGGCAGCCGCCCGGCGGCGGAGTCGTTCCGCGCCGTCCGCGGCCGCGCGCCGAGCGTCGATGCCCTGCTGCGGCACAATGGTATGATCGCCGCATGATCGGCGTACGCCCGAGCGTCGCGACGCTGCTCGCCGCGCTTCTCACCGCGGGCGCCGCGTCCGTCCAGTCCCAGCAGATCTACCGCTGGACCGACGAAAACGGCCGCGTTCACATCACCGATACCCCGCCGCCGCGCTCCGCGAAGGGCGTGCAGAAATCGAAGCCCGTGGTCCCCGCCGAAGGCGCCGGCGCGCCGCAGCAGCCGTTCGAGCTTGCGCAGGCGATGAAGGACTATCCGGTCACCCTCTACACCTCGCCGATCTGCAAGGAGGCCTGCGCGATGGCGCGCGACGCGCTCAACAAGCGCGGCGTGCCGTTCAAGGAAGTGCAGGTCTGGGAGGAGGAGTCCAACAACGAGCTGAAGCGCGTCACCGGCGGCAGCGACGTGCCGGCGCTGGTCGTCGGCCGCAGCGTGCACAAGGGCTTCCAGCAGGACGCGTTCGACGCGCTGCTCGATTCGGCGCGCTATCCGCGCGCCGGCATCCTTCCGGCGCGCAACCAGGCGGCGCCCAAGGCGCCCGAGGACTACGTGCCGCCCGGCGAGCGCCAGGCGCCGCGCGCCGAGCCGGCGAAGCCCGAGCCCGCACAGGAAACCCCACCCGCAGGACCGTACGCGCCGCGTCCCCCGCCCGCCGCCAAGAAGTAGCGGGTGAAGCTCGCTTCCTGGAACGTCAATTCGCTCAAGGTGCGCCTGCCGCACCTGCTCGACTGGCTCGCCGCGCAGAAGCCGGACGTGGTCTGCCTGCAGGAAACCAAGACCGAGGACGCCGGCTTCCCGCTCGCCCCGATCGAGGCGGCGGGCTACCGCGCGGTGTTCTGCGGGCAGAAGACCTATAACGGCGTCGCCATCCTCGCGCGCGGCGCGCTGGAAGACGTGCAGCATGGCATTCCGAATTTCGCCGACGACCCGAAGCGGCTGATCGCCGCCACCGTGGGCGACCTGCGGATCATTTCCGCGTACGCGCCGAACGGACAGTCGCTGGAGTCCGAGAAGTACGCCTACAAGCTGCGCTGGTACGAGGCGCTCGCGTCGTGGATGCAGCAGGAGCTCGTCCGGCACCCGCGCCTTGCGCTGCTGGGCGACTTCAACGTCGCGCCGGAAGACCGCGACGTGCACAACCCGAAGCGCTGGGAAGGCGGCATCCACGTCTCGCCGCCGGAGCGCGCCGCGGTCCGCAGGCTGCTCGAGAGCGGATTCGCCGACTCGTTCCGGCTGTTCGAGCAGCCGGAAAAGGAATTCTCGTGGTGGGACTACCGGCTGAACGCGTTCCAGCGCGGCTGGGGCCTGCGCATCGATTTCGTGCTGCTCTCGGCGGAGCTGGCGAAGCGCTGCAAGTCCGCCGCGATCGACAAGGCGCCGCGCGCGCTCGAGCGGCCCTCGGACCACACGCCGGTGGTGGCCGAGCTAAGCTAGGAAAACGACTTCAGTCGATCAGCTGGTACGCGGGTAGCGTGAGGAACTCGACGTAGCGGTCGTCCACGGTCAGCTGCTCGAACAGCTTCGCCGCCTCGTCGTACTTGCCCTCGCTGAACGAGGCTTTCACCTTCTC
>DASUZH010000398.1:0-15476 GCA_036376975.1 Burkholderiales bacterium
CAGCATCTCGGCCATCGTCTTGCCGTGGATGGTCATGCACTCGCCGTGCAGCACGCCGTTCTCGAGCAGGATCTTCAGCACCTGCGGCACGCCGCCCGCGCGGTGGAAGTCCACCGCGACATAGCGGCCCGACGGCTTGAGGTCGCACAGCACCGGCACCTTGCGGCGCACGCGCTCGAAGTCGTCGATGGTCCACTTCACGCCCGCCGCCGAGGCGATGGCGAGGTAGTGCAGCACGGCGTTGGTCGAGCCGCCGGTCGCCATCACCAGCGCGACCGCGTTCTCGATCGACTTACGAGTGATGATGTCACGCGGACACAAGTTGTTCTTCACTGCTTCAACCAAGACCTTTGCGGATTCAGCCGCTGAATCGGCTTTCTCGGCATCGGGCGCCGCCATCTGCGACGAGCCGAGCAGGCTGACGCCGAGCGCCTCGAACGACGAGCTCATCGTGTTGGCGGTGTACATGCCGCCGCACGCGCCGACGCTCGGGCAGGCGTTCTTCTCGATGCCCTGGAAGTCCTCCTCGCTCATCTTGCCGGCGGTGAACGAGCCGACCGCCTCGAACGCCGAGACGATGGTCAGGTCCTTGCCCTTCCACTTGCCCGGCTTGATGGTGCCGCCGTAGACGTAGACCGCCGGCACGTTCATGCGCGCCATGGCGATCACCCCGCCCGGCATGTTCTTGTCGCAGGCGCCGACCACCAGCACGCCGTCCATCGCCTGGCCGTTGACGCTGGTCTCGATCGCGTCGGCGATCACCTCCCGCGAAACCAGCGAGTACTTCATCGCCTCGGTGCCCATGCCGATGCCGTCGGTGACGGTCGGCACGCCGAACACCTGCGGCTTGGCGCCGGCCTGCTCGAGCGCGGCCATGGCGCGGTCGACCAGCGGCTGGATGCCGGCGTTGCACGGGTTCATGGTCGAGTGGCCGTTCGCCACGCCGACGATCGGCTTGTCGAAGTCGCCGTCGCCGAAGCCGACGGCGCGCAGCATGGCTCGGTTGGGGGAGCGGGCCACGCCCGCCGTAATCAGTCGGGAACGCCGGTTCTGCGCTTCTGCCATGACTTGCTCCTCCTCTTCGGGGCGCCCAGTCTACGACCGTAGGGCAATACTGATCCAATACAATTACAGGCTCCTGTAATACTCTATTGGTATGGATCTTCCGGATACGCGGCAGCTGCGCTACTTCGTAGCCCTCGCCGAGCAGTTGCACTTCGGCCGCGCAGCGGCGGCGCTGCACATCTCGCAGCCGCCGCTCTCGCGCGCGATCCAGGGCCTCGAGCAGCAGCTCGGCGCGCGCCTGTTCGCGCGCTCGCGGCGGAAAGTCGAGCTGACCGCCGAGGGCGCGCGCTTCTACGACGAGGCGAAGCGCCTGCTCGGCCAGCTCGAGCGCGCCGCGCGCGAGGTCGGCGCGATGGCCTCCGGCGAGAGCGGCCGCCTGCGCCTCGGCTTCGTCTCGCTGGCCGACTACGGCGTGCTGCCCGGGCTGCTGAAGAGCTTCAAGGCGGCGCGCCCGGGCGTTTCCCTCGCGCTGCGCGAGATGCTCTCGCCCGAGCAGGCCGCCGCGCTCGCCGCGGGCGAGCTCGACTTCGGCCTGCTGCTGCCGCCGGTGAGCGGCGAGTTCGAGCACCTGGTGGTGCAGAGCGAGAAGTTCATGGCCGCGCTGCCCTCGCGCCACGCCGCGGCGCGCCGCAGCGCGCGGATCGCCATGCGCGACCTGGCCGGCGAGCCGTTCGTCATGGCGCCGCGCGAGATCGCCCCGGGTCTGTACGATATAGTCGCCGGTCTCGCCGCGCGCGCGGGCTTCGCGCCGCGGGTAGCGCAGGAAGCCATCCAGATGCAGACAGTCGTCAGCCTCGTATCCAGCGGCCTCGGCGTGGCCATCGTGCCGGCGTCGATCGCGAACCTCGGCCGGCGCGGCGTGGTGTATCGCGAGCTCGCCGACGCGCACCCGCGGCTCGACCTCTGGCTCGCCTGGCGCGGCGGCGCGCTCGGCGCGACGGCGCGCGACTTCCTCGCGCACGCGCGCCGCGGAACCCGCTAGCGCATGCTGATCCATCCCGACATCGACCCCATCGCGTTCTCCATCGGGCCGCTCGCGGTGCGCTGGTACGGCCTCATGTACCTCGCCGGCTTCGCGGCCGGCTGGTGGCTCGGCGTGCGCCGCGTCGACCGCGGCATGGCGCCGCTGACGCGCGCGCAGCTCGACGACATCGTGTTCTACACGCTGCTCGGCGTGATCCTCGGCGGACGGCTCGGCTACGTGCTGTTCTACAAGCCGCTGCACTACCTGTCCCATCCGCTCGAGATCCTCTATGTCTGGCAAGGCGGCATGTCGTTCCACGGCGGCCTGCTCGGCGTGATGGCGGCGCTGTGGCTGTTCGCCCGCAAGCACGACATCGAGTACCTGCGGCTGATGGACTTCTTCGCGCCGCTCGTGCCGCCGGGCCTCGGCGCCGGGCGGCTCGGCAACTTCATCAACGGCGAGCTGCCGGGACGGGTCACCGACCTGCCCTGGGGAATGGTGTTCCGCGGCGCGGGCGACGCACCGCGCCATCCGTCGCAGCTCTACCAGTTCGCCCTCGAGGGCGTGGCGCTGTTCGTCCTGCTGTGGTGGTTCTCGTCGAAGCCGCGGCCGCGCGGCCAGGTTTCCGGATTGTTCCTGGTGGCGTACGGCGCGTTCCGCTTCGTGACCGAGTTCGCGCGCGAGCCGGACTCTTTCCTCGGCTATCTCGCCCTCGGCATGACGATGGGGCAGTGGCTTTGCGTTCCCATGATTCTGGCCGGCATCGGGCTGTTCGCGTGGAGTCGACGCTAGCACCGGTATTCGACGCGGTGCTGCCGGTCTTCGGGCTGGTGGCCTGCGGCCTGCTCGCCGGCCGCTTCGGCCTCGTGCGGCAGGCTTCGAGCGAGGCGCTGAACCAGTTCGTGTACGCTTTCGCGCTGCCCGCGATGCTTTTCGTAGCGGTCTATCGCGGCTCGCTGGAGGAGATCCTCAGCGGCTACTTCCTCGCCGCGGTGATCATCGCCACGCTGGCCACCGCGCTGATCGGATACCTGCTGTCGCGCCGCGCGCAGGGCGGTGATCGTGCGCAAAGCATCCTGCGCGGGCTCAACGGCTCGTTCGCCAACACCGGCTTCCTCGGCATCCCGCTGGTCACCGTCGCCTACGGCGAGCGCGCCATCCTGCCGGCCGCGCTCGCCACGGTCGCGACCAACCTGTTCTCCTTTGCGGTAGCGATCGTCTGCCTGGAGTTCGTCATCAACCGGGGCGGTGGCAACGCCCTGAGGGCGCTCGCCGGCGTCGCGCGCAGCCCCCTCATCTGGCCGATCGCGCTCGCCGTGCTGCTCGTCGCCCTGGGTATCAGGATTCCTGCCCCGGTCGAGAAGCTCGCCTCGCTGCTCGCCGCGGCCGCGGCCCCGTGTGCGCTGTTCGCGATCGGCCTGTTCGTCTCGCAGCTGTCGATCCGCGCGGGCGCCGCCGCTGCCTGGCCGAGCACCGCGCTCAAGCTGGCCCTGCACCCGGCGCTCACCGCGCTGCTGGTGTTCTGGCTGCTGCCGGTCGATCCGTTCTGGGCGATGGTGGCGGTGGTTTGCGCAAGCCTGCCGCTCGGCGCCACGGCGTTCGTGCTGGCGCAGCGTTACAGGCTGCTCGAGGCGGAGACCTCGACCGGCGCAGTGCTGTCGACCGGCGTTTCGGTGATCACGGTTTCGATCGTGATGCTGCTCGTGCCGCAGAACGCGAGAGCCGACGACCACAACCTGTGGAAGCTGCTGCAGGACGGCGGACAGGTGCTTTTCATCCGCCACGCCACGACTACGCCCGGGTTCGGCGATCCCGACGGCTTCCGGCTCGAGGACTGCAAGACGCAGCGCAACCTGTCGGAAGCGGGCCGCGCCGAGGCGAAGCGCCTGGGCGAGGCGCTGCGCGCGCGCAAGGTGCCGATCGGCGACGTGCTGTCGAGCCCGTGGTGCCGCTGTCACGACACCGCGCAGCTCGCCTTCGGCACGCCCGGGACGCGCTGGACGCCGCTAAGCAACCTGTTCGGCCGGCGCGAAGCCGCGGAAGCGCAAGTTCTCGACCTGCGCGCCCGCATCGGCGCCTACAAAGGCAAGGACAACCTGGTGATGGTCTCGCACGGCTCGGTCGCGGCGCCGCTCACCGGCGTGTCGCCGCAGCAGGCCGAGATCATCGTGCTCACACCGCTCGGAGGAGACCAGTTCCGCGTGGCAGGACGGATTCCGCCGCCCTAGAGAGCCAGTTCCAGCACGCGCGCGACGTGCAGCGCTTCGCGCCCCGCGCCGTCGAGGATCTGGTGGCGGCAGCTGGTGCCGTCGGCAACCACCAGCGCGTCGGCGGCCTTCCTCACCGCGGGCAGCAGCGCGATCTCGGCCATCTTGACGGAGACATCGTAGTGCTCGGCCTCGTAGCCGAAGCTGCCCGCCATGCCGCAGCAGCTCGTCTCGATCACCGACGGCTCCACGCCGGGTATCAGCCGCAGCACCTTCTGCACGGCGGGCATGGCGTCGAACGCCTTCTGATGGCAATGGCCGTGCACGAGCACTCGCTTCTCGATCTCGTGCAGCTTGAGCCGGCCGGGATCGCGCGCCAGATACTCCTCGAAAAGCAGCGCGCTTGCCGCCAGCTTGCCGAAGCCCATCGCCGGGAACTCGTCGCGCAGCGAGTACAGGCACGACGGCTCCAGTCCCACGATCGGGATGCCGCGCTCGGCGTAGGGCGCGAGCGCGTCCTGCATCTTCGCCGCCGCGCGCTTCGCTTCGTCGACCATGCCGGCTGAAAGAAAGGTGCGGCCGCAGCACAGGCCGCCCGGCGCGTGGACGCGTCGCCCGGAGGCTTCCAGCACCTTCATCGCCGCGCGTGCGTTCTCCGGCTCGAAGTAGCGGTTGAAGGTGTCGACCAGCAGCACGACATCCGCATCCGGCGCGTCCACGCTCCTGAACGGATCCGTCCGCCACTTCGGCAGCTCGCGCCTTGCGGCAAAGCCGAGGCCGCTCTTGAAGATCGATGTCAAGGCGTTCGAGAGCGGGGCAAGCGCAGCGGCCCAGGGTGCGTAGCGCGGCAGATGACCGATCGCGCGATCGCGCAGCGTGAAGCCGTGCTTCGCCTTGTACTGCGCGGTGTACTCGATCTTCATGCGCGCCATGTCGACGCCGGTCGGGCATTCGCGCTTGCAGCCTTTGCAGGACACGCACAGGTCGAGCGCGTCCTTCGCCTCGTCGAACGGGATCTGGTTCGAAAGCGCGAGGCGCAGCGTGTTCGCGCGACCGCGGGTGAGGTGCGCCTCGTCGAGCGTGGCGCGATACGAAGGGCACATCGTGCCGGCATCGAACTTGCGGCAGTGGCCGTTGTTGTTGCACATCTCGACGGCTTTGTCGAAACCGCCCCACTCGCCCCAATTCAATGATTCATTCAATGAAATGGTTTGGTAGCCGGGCTTGAAGCGGAAGAGGGACTTGTCGTCCATGCGGGAGGGCGCGACGATCTTGCCCGGGTTCATCAGGCCGCGCGGGTCGAGCCAGGACTTGATCTCGCCGAGCGCCGCGGTGAGCCGCGGGCCGAAGAACGGCGCGATCCATTCCGAGCGCACCAGCCCGTCGCCATGCTCGCCGGAGTAGGCGCCCTTGTACTGCTTCACCATCGCGCAGGCTTCCTCGGCGATGGCGCGCATCTTCTCCGCGCCGTCGCGGCGCATGTCCAGCACCGGCCGCACGTGCAGCGTGCCGACCGAGGCATGCGCGTACCACGTGCCGCGCGTGCCGTGCTTCTCGAACACGCGGGTCAGGCGATCGGTGTACTCGGCGAGGTGCTCGAGCGGCACCGCGCAATCCTCGATGAAGGACACCGGCTTGCCGTCGCCCTTCATCGACATCATGATGTTCAGGCCGGCCTTGCGCACTTCCCACAGGTCCTTCTGCTGCTTCTGGTCGGTGATCTCCACCACGCTGCCGGGCAGGCCGAGGTCGGCCATCAGCTGCACGAGCTGCTTGAGCTTCGGCGCCTGATTCTCTTCGCCGGAGAACTCCACCAACAGGATCGCGTCCGGCTCGCCTTTGATGAACGCGTCCACGGTGTTGCGGAATGCGGCGATGTCGCGCGCGAGTCCGATCATCGTGCGGTCGACCAGCTCGACCGCCGACGGCCCGAGCTTCACGATGTGCTGCGTGAGATCCATCGCGGTGTAGAACTTCGGAAAATGGCACACGCCAAGCACGCGCTGGGGCGGGACGCGCGAGAGCTTGAGATGCAGGCGCTCGGAATATGCGAGCGTGCCTTCCGAGCCGACCAGCAGATGCGCGGCGTTGGCGTGCGGCGGACCGAGATGGTCGAGGTTGTAGCCCGCCACCTTCCGCAGGACTTTCGGGAAGCGCGCTTCGATCTCGGCTTTCTCGCGCTCGTAGAGCGCCCTCAGGCGGGATACAAAGCTTGCATAGTCCGCAGGGCCGGAGGAATCCGACATGGGCCCGAAGCGCCAGCGTTGTCCGCCGACGGTGCAGGCGTCGATCGCGAGCACGTTGTGCACCATGTTCCCGTACGCGATAGAGCGCGAGCCGCAGGAGTTGTTGCCGGCCATCCCGCCGAGCGTCGCCTGCGCGCTGGTGGACACGTCGACCGGATACCAGAGCCCGTGCGGGCGGAGCTGCGCGTTGAGCGAGTCGAGGACGATGCCGGGCTGCACCACCACCGTCTGCGCCTCGATATTCTTCTCGACGATCCGGTTGAGGTACTTGGTGCAGTCGATCACCAGCGCCGCGCCGACCGCCTGGCCGCACTGCGAGCTGCCGGCGCCGCGCGGCAAGATCGGAACGCCCGCATCGGCGGCGACCGCGATGGCGGTGCGCGCCGCTTCCTCGCTGCGCGGCACGACGACGCCGAGCGGCTCCACCTGATAGATGGAGGCGTCGGTCGAGTAGCGGCCGCGGCTCGCGGCATCGAACAAGACTTCGCCGTCGACTTCCTTGCGTAGCCGCGCGGCCAGCGACGAGTCGCCGGGGCCTGGCGTGACTACGCGGACCGGGAACGAAGGCGCGTTCAAGCGGCCCTGACCGCCGCCTGCGAGACGCTCGCCAGCTTGTGCGCGAGGTGGTCGTGCAGCAGGCGGCGCAGGCGCGCCACGTCGCGCGCTTCGAGCGCGGCAAGGATCTGCGCGTGCTCGCGCACCGCCTCGTCCCAGCGCTCGCGCGAGAGATTCGCCATGTAGCGCGCGCGCAGCACGTTGGCGTTGAGCTGGCGGTAGGTGTTGCCCAGCGTTGCGTTGCCCGAAGCCTCGACGATCTTCAGATGGATCGCCTGGTTGTAACGGAAGTAGCTCACCAGGTCGCCGCGCGCGTGCATCTCGACCATTTCCTCGTGCAGCGCGCGAATCTCGGCGATGCGCTCGGCGGTGGCGTTGCGGCAGGCGAGCTCGCCCGCCAGCGCCTCCAGCGCCGCCATGACCTCGAGCGTTTCGGCCAGACGGCCCTGCTCGAGGGGCGCAACCTGGGCGCCGCGATTCGGCAGCAAGGTCACCAGTCCCTCGGATGCGAGCAGCTTGATGGCTTCGCGCAGCGGCGTGCGCGAGATCCGCAGCCGCTCGCACAGCAGCCGCTCGTTCAGCCTGGAGCCCGGCGCGAGCTGTCCCTGAATGATCAGGTCGCGCATCCGGTCCACCGCCTCCTCGTGCAGAGGCCTGCGGCTTATGGGGCTGATTGCTTGCATGAATCGGATTTTTGCATGCAAAATGCAAAAAATCCACGAGGCGCCCATGGCACGAAACGCAGGCCGTCATTTTCTCCAGATTCCCGGCCCAACCAACGTTCCCGACCGGGTACTGCGGGCAATCGATTTCCCGACCATGGACCACCGCGGCCCGGACTTCGCGACGCTCGGCAAGGGCTGCCTGGCCGGCATGAAGCGCATCTTTAGGTCGATCCAAGGCGAGGTCGTGATCTACCCGGCATCGGGCACCGGCGCCTGGGAAGCAGCGCTCGTCAACACCCTGTCCGCCGGCGACCGCGTGCTGATGGCCGAGACCGGCCACTTCGCCACGCTCTGGCAGAAGCTCGCCGGCAAGCTCGGGCTGGAAGTCGAGTTCCTGCCCGGCGACTGGCGCCACGGCGCGGATCCGGAAGCGATCGAGAAGCGGCTGCGCGCCGACGCCGAGAAGCGCATCAAGGCAGTGTGCGTGGTGCACAACGAAACCTCGACCGGCGTGGTTTCGCGCATCGCGGAGGTCAGGAAGGCCATCGACGCCGCGGGACACCCGGCGCTGTTCATGGTCGACACCATTTCCTCCCTCGCGTCACTCGACTACCGCCACGATGAGTGGGGCGTCGACGTCACGGTGGCCGGATCGCAGAAAGGCCTGATGCTGCCGCCCGGCCTGTCCTTCAACTGCATCTCGGCAAAGGCGCTCGCAGCATCGAAGTCGGCCAAGCTGCCGCGCAGCTACTGGGCCTGGGACGAGATGCTCGCCAACGGCAAGAGCGGCTACTTCCCGTACACGCCGGCCACCAATTTGCTCTACGGCCTGCGCGAGGCGCTGGCCATGCTGCTCGACGAGGAAGGCCTCGACGCCGTCTTCGCCCGGCACCAGCGCCACGGCGAGGCGACGCGCCGCGCGGTGCGCGCCTGGGGCCTCGAGGTGCTGGCGCTCGACCCGCGCGAGTACTCGGGTTCTCTTACCGCGGTGGTGGTGCCCTCGGGCCACGATGCCGACCGCGTGCGCAAGACCATCCTCGAGGCCTTCGATATGTCGCTCGGCACCGGGCTCGGCAAGCTCGCCGGCAAGGTGTTCCGCATCGGGCACCTCGGCGACTTCAACGATCTCACGCTGATGGGGACGCTGGCCGGCGTCGAAATGGGCCTTGCGCTGGCCGGCGTTCCGGTGAAAAAGGAAGGTGTGCTGGCGGCGATGGCGTATCTTGCAGAAAGCCATGCGCAGCCAAGACGCGCCGCGGCATGACGTCAACTCTAGGAGGAGGTGACATGAAAGCAGCAAGGACTTTCGCAGCTATCGCCATCGCCGCGTTGGGCGTGGGCCTGTGGCCAGCAGACGGCATGGCCCAGCAGCCGGTCACCATCCGGCTCGGCCACGTCGGCTTCCCCGGCTCGCTGTTCGACATCAGCGGCCAGAAGTTCGCGCAGGAAGTTAACCAGGCCCTCAAGGGCAAGGTGGAAGTGCGCGTGTTCCACTCCAGCCAGCTCGGCTCCGACGAGCAGATGATCAAGGGCATCCGCGTCGGCGCGCCGGAAATGCAGATCCCGTCGACCGTGATGAGCACCGTCGACCAGCGCTACGGCGTGTTCGAGATGCCGTACCTCATCGTCAGCCGCGCCCACATCAAGAAGGCGGCGGAGAACCCGGCGGTGCAGAAGGCGCTGTTCGAGCCGCTGCCCTCGAGAGGCATCCGTGTGCTGGGGGTGTGGGAGAACGGCTTCCGCCACATCACCAACAACGTGCGCCCGATCGTGCGTCCCGACGACCTGAAGGGGATCAAGCTGCGCGTGCCCGGCGGCGTCTGGCGCGTGAAGATGTTCCAGGCCTACGGCGCCAACCCGTCGCCGATGCCGTTTGCCGAGGTCTATTCGGCGCTGGCGTCCGGCGTCATGGACGGGCAGGAGAACCCGTTCTCGCAGATCTCCTCGGCCAAGTTCCACGAGGTGCAGAAGTTCCTCTCGCTCACCGGCCACGTCTACACGCCGGCGTTCCTCATCGTCAGCGAGGACTTCTGGAAGAAGCTGCCGAAGGACCAGCAGGACGCGATCTCGCGCATCGCCCGCGAGACCGGCGACTTCGCGCGCGCCGAGGGCGAGCGGCTCGACCGCGAGCTGCAGTCCAAGCTGGCGCCGCCGATGAAGTCGAACGATCCCGACAAGGAAGCCTTCATCAAGGCCTCGGCCGGCGTGTACGAGGAGTTCGGCAAGCAGGTCTCCGGGGGCTCGGAGCTGATCAAGACGATCCAGTCGCTTCGCTGATGGCGAAGCTGCTGGGGCGGCTCGTCGCTCTGGTCGAGTGGTGGGCCGTCTTCCTTCTCGCCGCGCTGGCGGCGCTGGTCTGCTTCGGCGTCTTCTTCCGCTACGCGCTTAACTCGTCGCTGACCTGGTACGACGAGTTCGCGTCGTACATGCTGGTCTGGCTGACGTTCTACGGCACGGTGGTGGCGGACTACCGGCGCAAGCACATCGGCTTCGAGCTGCTGGTGGACAAGCTGGCGCCGCTGCAGCGCAGGGTGGTCGATTTCGTCGCCGAGATCGCGGTGCTCGGCTTCCAGTTCGTGCTGTTCTACTACGGCTGGATCCTGAGCGAGCGGATGGGCGACGAATCCGCCGCCTCGATCACCTGGGTCAAGGTGAGCTGGATCAACAGCGTGCTGCCGATCACCGGCGGCCTGCTGCTCCTGATCAGCGTCGCGCGGCTGATCGGCATCGTTACCGGAAAAACCAACAAACAGGGAGGCCACGAGGCATGGAGTGGATCATCCTCGGAGTAATCGTCCTCCTCACCCTGATCAACGTCCCGATCGGCTACGCGCTGTCGATCGCGACCATCCTCGCCATCCTCTGGACCGGCGCGGCGTCGCTCAGCGTGGTGCCGCTCAACCTGTTCTCCGGGGCATCGAGCTTTCCGCTGCTTGCGATCCCGCTGTTCATCCTCGCCGGCGGCCTGATGGAGACCGGCGGCATTTCGCAGCGCCTGGTGAATCTGGCGAACAGCCTGGTCGGCTTCATCCGCGGCGGGCTCGCCATGGTCACGGTCGTCGCCACCATGATCCAGAGCGAGATCTCCGGCTCGTCGGTGGCCGACGCAGCCGCCATCGGCAAGGTGGTGATTCCGTCGATGGAGAAGCGCGGCTACCCGCGCGCGCTGTCGGCGGCGATCGTCTCCAACGCGGCCTCGGCGGCGATCCTGATCCCGCCGTCGATCCCGATGATCATCTACGCGTGGATGGCCGAGGTGTCGATCGCCAAGCTGTTCTTCGCCGGCTTCCTGCCCGGCGTCATCGCCTGCCTGGGCATGATGGCGCTTTGCTACTACTACGCGCGCAAGTACAACCTGCCGATGGAGCAGAAGTTCTCCATCCGCGAAGTCGGCCGCTCGACGGCGCACGCGTTCTGGGCGCTGCTCATTCCGATCGTGATCTGGGCCGGCATCCTCGGCGGAGTGGCGACCGCGACCGAAGTGGCCGCCCTGGCCGTGCTGGCGGCGCTGGTCATCGGCCTGTTCATCTATCGCGAGCTGAGCGGCGCCGCCACGGTGCACATCCTCAAGGACTCGGTCGGACAGACCGCAAGCGTGATGCTGATCGTCGCGTCCTCCGCGGTGCTCGGCTGGTTCCTCACCAGCGAGCAGGTGCCGCAGAAGTTCGCCCGCATGATCCTGGAAACCACCGACAACAAGTTCCTGATCCTGCTTTTCCTCAACGTCTTCTTCCTGGTCGCGGGGATGTTCCTGCACTCGGCCGCCGCGATCATCCTGATCGTGCCGATCGTGCTGCCATTGGTGCGCCAGATCGGCGTCGACCCGATCCACTTCGGCATCATCGTCACCATCAACCTCGGCGTCGGCCAGCAGACGCCGCCGGTGGCGACGGTGCTGTTCACCACCGCGGCGATCGCCCGATTGCCGTTCTGGGAAGTGTTCAAGGTTGGCTGGCCGTTCACGCTGGTGCTGGTGCTGGTGACGCTGCTCGTCACTTACGTGCCGTGGATCAGCCTGGGCCCGATCGGCTGGATCAACTGGTAGGAGCACCGCTCTGGACCTCGTCCTAGTCAGCCGCGACGCAGCCCTCGCCACCGTCACGCTCAACAACCCCGAGCGCCTGAACGCGCTGTCGCTCGCCATGTGGGAGCAGCTCGGCGCCCGCATGAAGGAGCTGAGCAAGGACGACTCGCTGCGCTGCGTGGTGGTGCGCGGCGCGGGTGAGAAGGCGTTCGCCGCCGGCGCCGACATCTCCGCTTTCGCAAAGGAGCGCGCGAACTCGAAGCAGGCGAGGAAGTACGGCGAGCGCATCGCCGGCGCCATGCACTCTTTCGCCAGCTGCCGCCATCCGGTCGTCGCGCTGATCCAGGGCGCCTGCGTTGGCGGCGGATTGCTCGTCGCCTGCGCCGCCGACCTCCGCATCTGCGGCGAATCCTCCCGCTTCGGCGTGCCGGTGAAGAACCTCGGCCTGATCGAGGCCTACGACGAGCTGCAAGGCATGATGCGCGTCGTTGGCCGCGCGGCGACGCTGGAGATTCTGCTCGAGGGTCGCATCTGGGGCGCTCGCGAAGCCTACGAGAAGGGCCTGGTGAACCGCGTGGTGCCCGACGACAAGGTGGCCGACGAGGCCTACGCCACCGCGCGGCGCATCGCCGAGGGCGCGCCCCTGGCCGCCCGCTGGCACAAGAAGTTCGTGCGCCGGCTGGCGAACCCGAAGCCGCTCACGCAAAAGGAGTACCTCGAGAGCTACGCCTGCTTCGATACCGAAGACTTCCGCGAAGGCGTGGCGGCGTTCCTCGCCAAGCGCAAGCCGCAGTTCAAGGGCCGCTAGATGGCCGGGCCGCTGGCGGGTCTCAAGGTGCTCGAGCTGGCGCAGATCATGGCCGGGCCGACCTGCGGCATGCTGCTCGCCGACCTCGGCGCCGACGTGATCAAGGTCGAGCGGGTGCCCGGCGGCGACGACACGCGCACGATGAGCCGGCCGTCGGTGGCCGGCGAATCGGCCGCCTTCATGGCGATGAACCGCAACAAGCGCGGCATCGCGCTCAACCTCAAGCTGCCCTCCGCGCAGGAAGCGCTCAAGCGCATGGCGACGCGCGCCGATGTGCTGACCGAGAACTACCGCAAGGGCGCGCTTGAGAAGCTCGGCCTCGGCTACGAAGCGCTGAAGAAGGTGAACGCGGGACTGATCTACTGCTCGATCTCGGGCTACGGCCGCAGCGGGCCGTACGCCGACAAGGGCGGCTTCGACCTGATCGCGCAGGGCATGTCGGGGATCATGGCGGTGACCGGCGAACCTGGCGGCGCGCCGGTGAAGGCGGGCACTCCGGTTTGCGACATCAACGCCGGCATGCTGGCGGCGCTCGGCATCGTCTCGGCCTATGTGCACCGGCAGAGGACCGGCGAGGGCCAGCTGGTCGACACCTCGCTCTACGAGGCCGGCATCCAGCAGACCTACTGGCAGTCGGCGATCTATTTCGCCACCGGCACGCCGCCCGGCCCGAGCGGCTCGGCGCACATCCTGTCGGCGCCCTACCAGGCGTTCCAGGCCGCCGACGGCTGGCTCACCATCGGCGGCGCCAACCAGGCCAACTGGGAGCGCCTTGCCCGCGTGCTGGGCGCGCCCGAGTGGATCGAGGATGCGCGCTTCCGCACCAACGCCGAGCGCATGAAGAACCTGGCGGAGCTGACCCCGTTGATCAACCAGAAGCTCAGGGCGCGGCCGATGCGGGACTGGCTGGCCGCGCTGGAAGCCGAGGGCGTGCCCTGCGGCCCGATCAACTCGATCGCCGAGATGGCCGCCGACCCTCATACTGCGGCGCGGCAGATGGTGGTGGAACTCGAGCACCCGCGCGCCGGTCGAACGCGGGCCCTCGGGCTGCCGATCAAGCTGTCGGCCACGCCGGGCCGCGTGTCGCGCGCCGCCCCGCTGCTCGGGCAGCACACCCGCGAAGTGCTCGCCGAGTACGGTTTCGCGGGCCCGGAGATCGAGTCGCTGCTTGGCACGGGCGCCGCGGTGGCGGCCTGATATGATGCGGCAAAAAAAAGCATCGAACTTCGAGGAGGAGTCATGAAGCGAGCTTTGCTTTTCGTCTTGGCCATGCTGGCCAGCTTCGCTGCGCAGGCGCAGGCCTGGCCGCAGAAGCCGATGGTGTTTCTCAACCCGTTCCCGGCCGGCGGCGGCACCGATACCTTCGCGCGGCCGATCGCGGCGAAGCTGTCGCAGCAGCTCGGCCAGCAGGCGCTGATCGAGAACCAGGGCGGCGCCGGCGGCACGGTCGGCGCGAACAACGCCGCCAAGCGCGCGCCGGACGGCTACAACTGGTTCTTCGGTGCCGTGCACCACACGATCGCCGAGAGCCTCTACACCAAGCTGCCCTACAGCCTGGAGAGGGACTTCGAGCCGGTGACGGTGGCGGCATTCGTGCCGAACGTCGTCGTGGTGCACCCGAAGCATGCCGACAAGTTCAAGACGCTGAAGGACCTGATCGACTACACCAAGAAGAACCCCGGCCAGCTCAACTACGGCTCGGCGGGCAGCGGAACCACGCACCACCTTTCGGTCGAGCTGTTCAAGACGATGACCAAGACCTTCATCGTCCACATCCCGTACCGCGGCGCCGGGCCGCTGATGGTCGATCTGCTGGCGGGTCAGGTCGACCTCGCGTTCGACGGCATGGGGACCTCTTCGACCCAGATCAAGGCGGGCAAGCTGATCCCGCTCGCCGTCACCAGCACCCGCCGCAATCCGGTTCTGCCGAACGTGCCGACGGTGGCCGAGGCCGGCGTGCCAGGCTACGAGGTACGCACCTGGTACGGCGTGTGGGCGATCCGCGGCACGCCGCCGGAGATCAAGGAGCGCATGTACCGCGAGATCGTGAAGGCGATGAACGAGCCCGATCTGAAGCGGATCTGGGCCGAGCAGGGCGCCGACGCCGGCGGCATGCCGCCCGCCGAGATGGAGAAGCTGGTGAAGTCCGAGATCGCCAAGTGGGCCAAGGTAGTGAAGGACGCCGGGGCCAAGGTGGATAACTGAGCCCGCGCAGCCAAACAAGGAAGCCGCGCTCTGCGCGGCTTTTTTGTTGTCCTTTTTCCCTGCTCTGTCGATGAGCGAGAACCTCTACTCCGCCCTGGCGGCCGCCTTCTCGGCAAAAAGCGGCGCGGTCTGCCTCGAGCTCGAAGACGGCACGCAGCACACCTACGCCGACCTCGACGCCGAGTCGGCGCGCTACGCGAACCTGCTCGTCTCGCTCGGACTGAAGCGCGGCGACCGGGTGGCGGTGCAGGTGGAGAAGTCTGCGCATACGGTTTTCCTCTACCTCGGCTGCCTGCGCGCCGGCATGGTCTATCTGCCGCTCAACACCGCCTACCAGGAAGGCGAGATCGCGCACTTCGTCGCCGACGCTTCGCCGCGCGCGGTGTTCTGTCCGCCGCGGGCGCGCGCCTGGTTCAAGGACGTGCCGCACCGGCTCGAGATCGGCGCAGCGGCGGGACAGCCGGCGAGCTTCGCCACCGCGGCGAGCGCGGCCGACGATCTCGCCTGCCTGATCTACCCCTCGGGCACCACCGGCCGCCCGAAGGGCGCGATGCTGACGCACCGCAACCTGATCTCGAATGCGCGTGCGCTGCATGCCGCCTGGCGCTTCCAGCCCGGCGACGTCCTGCTGCACGCGCTGCCGATGTTCCACGTCCACGGCCTGTTCGTCGCGCTCCATACCGCGCTGCTCAACGCGAGCCGCATGATCTTCCTGCCGAGGTTCGACGCAGGCGAGG
>DASUZH010000399.1:0-2520 GCA_036376975.1 Burkholderiales bacterium
CTTGACGATCTTGGCGAGCCGCCCGGTCAGGGTATCCAGCATGGAGTGTTAGACTGAAGAGGTGCCTGACATTGTAATTCACGTCATCGCGTCCGCCGCGTACGTGGGCTTGGCCTGGCACTTCTGGAACATGCGCTGGCAGCGCAGGACGACCATCGCGCAGGCGGCTCCGTCCGGACTGCGCTCGTGGGAGCGCGCCGCGCTGCTCGCGCCGCTCGCGCTGCACGGCTGGATCCTCTACAGCTCGATCGTCGGCGAGGCCGCGCTGCGCTTCGGCTTCGCGCAGGCGCTGTCGGCCACCGTCCGGCTGGGCGTCGCCATCTACTGGCTGGAGAGCTTCTTCATGCACCTCGACGGCCTCGAGCCGCTGCTGCTGCCCGCGGCGGCCGCGGCGCTGTTCCTGCCGATGGCGTTCCCCGGCCGGGTCAGCCCGCAAAGCTTCGGCAACGCGGAGTTCGCCTTCCACGTCCTCTTCTTCATCCTCGCCTTCGGCGTGCTGACCATCGCGATCGTGCACGTCGCGATGCTGTCGTTCCTCGAGCGCGACCTGCACCGCGTCGGCGGCGGCGCCGCGCCGCGGCTGCCGTCGCTGCCCCCCGTGCTCACGCTGGAGCGGCTGCTGTTCCATCTCATCGCGCTGTCCTTCGTCCTGCTCACCATCGGCCTGGCGGTCGGCGTGGCGCTGTCCGAGTCGCTGTTCGGCCGCGCCATGCGCTTCGACCACAAGACGCTGTTCTCGCTGCTCGCCTGGCTGACGCTGGCGGTGCTGCTGGTCGGGCGCCACGCCTACGGCTGGCGCGGCCGCACTGCGCTGCGCTGGACGACCGCCGGCTTCATCTTCCTGCTGCTCGCCTACGTCGGGCGCAGCTTCGTGCTCGAAGTCCTGCTCGGGCGCAGCTGAGGCGCGATGCGCATCGAAATCGCCCTGCTGATCTTCCTCATCCTGCTGAACGGCGCGTTCGCGATGTCGGAGGTGGCGCTGCTTACCGCGCGGCGCACGCGCCTCGCCGAGCTGGCCAAGGACGGCGACCGCCTCGCCGCCGCGGCGCTCAAGCTGTGCGAGGACCCGACCCGCTTCCTCTCCACCATCCAGATCGGCATCACCTCGATCGGCCTGCTGAACGGCATCGTCGGCGAGGCGGTGTTCGCCGAGCCGTTCGCCAAGTGGCTGGTGGCGCAGGGCTTCGACCCGACATGGAGCGGCTGGGTCGCCACCGGCAGCGTGGTGGTGGTGGTGACCTACCTGTCGATCGTGGTCGGCGAGCTGGTGCCCAAGCGCCTCGGCCAGCACAACGCCGAGACCATCGCGCGCCTGGTGGCCTGGCCGATGCGCGCGCTGGCGGTGGTGTCGGCGCCCTTCGTGCACCTGCTGTCGGGCTCGACCAACGCGCTGCTCAAGCCGCTGCTCAGGCTGCTGCGCATCCGGCCGCAGCAGTCGGGCGCGCAGGCGCTGTCGGCGGAGGAAATCCGCACCATCATCCTCGAGTCGTCCAACTTCCTGCCGAAGAAGCACGTCTCGATCCTGCTCAACATGTTCGACGTCACCGACATGAGCGTGCAGGACGTGATGCTGCCGCGCACGCGCATCGAGTCGGTGTGCCTGGAGAACGGCATGGACACCGTGTCGCGCCAGCTCGCCACCAGCCACCACATGCGCCTGCCGGTGTTCCGCAACCACGAAGGCGACCTGGCAGGGGTGCTGCACCTGCGCAAGATCCTCAGCGCGCTGTACGCCGGCTCGCTCGACGAGGCTGCGCTGCTGGCGGTGCTCGACGAGCCCTACTTCGTGCCGGCCACCACGCCGGTGCTGTCGCAGATCCAGTACTTCCAGGAGAACAAGGAGCGCATCGCGCTGGTGGTCGACGAGTACGGCGAGCTGCTCGGGCTGGTGACGCTGGAGGACATCGTCGAGGAGATCATCGGCAAGTTCACCACCTCGCTGCCGACCGCGACGCCGCGGCTGGCCTGGGACGAGGCCGGAACGGCGACCGCGGAGGGCGCCATGCCGGTGCGCGAGGTGAATCGCGCGCTCGGCCTGGCGCTTCCCACCGATGGCCCGAAGACGCTGAACGGGCTGATCGTCGAGCACCTGCAGGACCTGCCGGAAGGGGACGTGTCGATCCGCGTCGCCGGGGTGCCGATGGAAATTGTTCACGCGCAGGGCAGGACGGTAAAAACCGTGCGCATCTTCCGGCCGGTCGAACCGGTCGAAAGTCACGAAACGTCAGAAGCTTAGGACGGATACCTCAGACTTTCCAAAAGCCCGGCGTAAGGCTATGCTCGCGGGATAGGGAGAAGTCTGCATGGCAACGGCGACCGCGACGAAGGGGCCAAAGGAAGCAACCTTCCTTTGGGAGGGCAAGGACAAGGCCGGCAAGGTCATCCGCGGCGAGATGCGCGCGGGCGGCGAGGCCGTCGTCAATGCCACGCTGCGCCGCCAGGGCATCCTGGTCACCAAGGTCAAGAAGCAGAAGCTCGGCGGCGGCGGCAAGGTCACCGACAAGGACATCACGCTGTTCA
>DASUZH010000400.1:0-4978 GCA_036376975.1 Burkholderiales bacterium
TGCCGCCGACCTGGCTGTTGTAGTAGAGGACGAGCTCGAGCGTGGCGGAGCGGTAGATCGTTTCGCCCTGGTACTTGTTGCCGCTGCCGACGTTGGCAGGGTTCCCCCGCACGTTGTCGCAGTCGGGGCAGACGCCCTTGCCCTTCGCCGACTCGGCCATGCATCGGCCGAGGTGCATCACCTCGCCTTCGGGACAGGGCAGCTCGTCGGCGATCGCGTTTGCCCCGGTGCCGATCCATTTGGTGTTGTCGGGGTTGTCGGGCGACCCGATCAGGCAATCGCCGCAAAGGCAGGTGGCGAGGTGCACGCATGCGGCGGCGCCCGCGTGCGCCGGGACGATCTCGGCGACCATGGTTTCCGTGTGGTTGACCCAGCAGGGCAAGGGGTGGGGCCCGAGCGGGAGTTCCTTCTTGCAGGCTTCGTTGGCGTCGAGGTACCGGGGGAAGTGCGCCGGGGCGCCGCAGCAGGGACTGCCTCCCACCACCGCCCAGCGCTTGACCTGCGCATCGGCGGCGACGTGGTACGCGGCAACGATCAGCAGAACAACGAGATAGGACGCGCGGACGTACTGGGTCATGCTTTCCTCCCCCTGAGAAAGAAGCCGGACGAGCCTGCTTATCGCGCGCGCGCGATCACTATGTCAATGAGACCAAAGTACTTTCAGACGCGGAGATAAAGCCCGGACAAAAAGATATCGAGCAACAAAGCACATTTACTGGAATGCCTGCGAAGCCTCGCTGTTTCCCCGATTGAGGGAGGGTGTTCAACCGACAGGAGGAGTCCATGAAGAAGCTCGTAATACTGGCGGCGCTGTGCGCCGCGTTCCCGGCCTACGCGGATCGCAACGGCGACGGCGACAGGCTGTTCGCGAGGCTCACCGGCTATGAGGAAGTGCCGTCGGTGTCGACCCCGGCGAGCGGGGAGTTCAAAGCCACGATCAGCCGCGACGAGGGCATGATCGAGTACGAGCTCAGCTACAGCGGGCTGCAGAACACCACGCCCGGGGTGTCGCAGGCGCACATCCACTTCGCGCAGCGCGGCGTAAACGGCAGCATCGTGCTGTGGCTGTGCCAGACGCCTGGTACCCCGGCGCCCGCGGCGGTCGCGGCGCTTACACCGCAATGCCCGCAGTCCGGCACGGTGTCAGGCACGCTGACGGCCGCGAACGTGATCGCCGCGACCACGACCAGCCAGTTGATCCTCGCGGGCGAGTTGGCCGAGGTGATCGCGGCGATCCGTGCAGGCCGCGCCTACGTCAACGTGCACGCTCTGCCGCTAAACGGAGGGGGCGAGATCCGCGGGCAGATCCGCGACAACCGGGGCCGCGGCCATGACGATCGCGGCCACGGACCCCACCACTAACTAGAAGAAAACCTGGGCCCCCGCTTTCGCGGGGGCGACTCAGACGACGACGCAGTCCGGCTCGCCGCCGGGGCCTTTCTCGATCGAGCCGATCTGGTAGACGGTCTCGCCGGCGGCGCGCAGGGCCGCCGCCGCGCGCTTCGCGTCGGCGGCGGCGACGACGACGGCCATGCCGATGCCGCAGTTGAAGACGCGGTGCATCTCGTCTTCCTCGACGTTGCCGGCGCGCTGCAGCCACTGGAAGACCTCGGGGCGCGGCCACGAGTTCTTGCGGATCACCGCGCGCGTCTTCTTCGGCAGGATGCGCGGCACGTTGCCGGTGATGCCGCCGCCGGTGATGTGGGCGAGCCCCTTGATGCGGACCTTGCGCAGCACCTTGAGGACCGGCTTGACGTAGATCCGCGTGGGCTCGAACAGGGCCTGCATGGAAGGCGGGTTTTCAAGCGCGATTATTTTCCTGATCAGCGAGTAGCCGTTGGAGTGCGGGCCGCTGGAGGCGAGGCCGAGGATCGCGTCGCCCGGCCGGATCGACTTGCCGTCGAGGATGCGCGACTTCTCCACCACGCCGACGCAGAAGCCGGCGAGGTCGTACTCGCCGGCCGGGTACATGCCGGGCATCTCGGCGGTCTCGCCGCCGATCAGCGCGCAGCCGCCGAGCTCGCAGCCGCGCGCGATGCCCTTGATCACCTGCGCGGCGACGCCCTGCTCGAGCTTGCCGCAGGCGAAGTAGTCGAGGAAGAACAGCGGCTCGGCGCCCTGCACCAGCACGTCGTTGACGCTCATCGCGACCAGGTCGATGCCGATGGTGTCGTGGCGGTCGAGCTGGAAGGCGAGCTTCAGCTTGGTGCCGACGCCGTCGGTGCCGGACACCAGCACCGGCTGGCGGTATTTCTTCGGGATCCTGCACAGCGCGCCGAAGCCGCCGATGCCGGCCATCACTTCCGGCCGCATGGTGCGCCTGGCGAAGGGCTTGATCGCCTCGACGAGGGCGTCGCCCGCGTCGATGTCTACGCCCGCGTCGCGGTAGGAGAGCCCTTTCGACATGCTAGAGTCGAAATTCTACATGCGGCAGCTGCCCCTCGAGATTTCCCCGCCCGCCGCGCCCTCGCTCGACAACTTCGTCGCCGGCGCGAACGCGGAAGCGCTCGCCGCGGTGCGCGCGCTGGCCGAAGGCAGGCGGCCCGAGGCGATCGTCTACCTGTGGGGCGAGCGCGGCAGCGGCCGCTCGCACCTGCTGCGCGCGGCGACGCGCGCCAATCCCGGCCTGGTCGCCGCCGACGACGTCGAGACGCTCGACCCGACCGCGCAGCAGGCGCTGTTCAACGCCATCAACGCGGCGCGCGACGGCCAGACCGCGGTCATCGCGGCGGGCAACGCGCCGCCCGCCGGGCTCGGCCTGCGCGAAGACCTGCGCACGCGGCTCGCCTGGGGCCTGGTCTACCAGCTGCGAGCGCCGAGCGACGCCGACAAGGCCGCCTACCTGCGGGCCGAGGCCGCCCGCCGCGGGCTGCGGCTGCCCGAGGAGGTGCTCGCCTACCTCCTCAGCCACCAGCCCCGCGACCTGGCCAGCCTGAGCGCCCTGATCGACGCCCTCGACCGCTATTCCCTGGCCAACAAGCGCCCCCTCACCCTCCCCCTGGTGCGCGAGGCACTTCAGAAATCACTTTAAGAACCGCGTGGCGGAGCCGCCACACGGCCGGTCAGGGACTGCAAGGAAGGCCCAAAACTGCCTCGACAGGCGTCACTTCCCGGGAGTATGTTGGACAGAACGAGAACGATATGCGCAAGGTCGCCCTGGCTACGCTTTCCCTGTTCGCGGCGCTCGCCGCGGGCGAGGTGCTCGCCCAGGCCGGCCTCAAGCTGCCGGAGCGCGCCGAGCAGGGCCTCGACCCCTCCTTCGCCCGCGGCTGGCTGACCCCCGAGTACGACCGCTTCGGCTTCGCCCAGTACCGCGACGGCACCGCCGGCCTGTCATCGGCCGCGCCGCGCATGAGCTGGGGCTACTCGATCGGGCAGCGCGCCGACTTCACCATGTCGTACAAGGGCAACGAGCTCGACTACGAGCGCAACGTCTCGCTGTTCGGCCGCTGGTGGATCTCGCCGGAATGGGCGCTGAGCGGCGAGGCGGTGTCGCGCGACCAGCCGGGCTGGCTGCCGCGCATCCAGGACTTCCGCATCGGCGTCCAGCGCCGCTTCTAGCCTAAATTCGGGGTCAGAGCACGAACTTTGCGGAGTCGCCGTCGGCGATTCCCTGGCGGAGTTCGTGCTCTGACCCCGGTTACACTCGCGGGCCATGTCTCAGGCCCTCGCCCTGTTCGACCTCGACAACACCCTCATCGCCGGCGACAGCGACTACGAGTGGGGGCAGTTCCTGGTCGACCGCGGCGTGCTGAAGCGCGACGAATACGAGGCGCAGAACCGCGCCTATTACGAGCAGTACGTCGCCGGCACGCTCGACATCCACGAATTCCTCGGCTTCGCGCTGCGCCCGCTCGCCGCGCACCCGCCGGAGGATCTCGCTCGCTGGCACGGCGAGTTCATGGCCGAGCGCATCCGGCCGATGATCGGTACCAAGGCACGGGCGCTGGTGCAGGAGCACCAGCGGTCTGGCGACCTGTGCGCCATCATCACCGCCACCAACAGCTTCGTCACTGGGCCGATCGCGCGCGAGTTCGGCGTCGAGCACCTGATCGCCACCGAGCCCGAGTCGCGGAACGGCCGCTTCACCGGCCGCGTCGCCGGCGTGCCGTGCTTCCGCGAGGGCAAGATCCGCCGCCTGGAGGACTGGCTCGCCGCGCGCGGCAAGCGCCTGGCCGATTTCGCCTCCACCCTGTACAGCGACTCGCACAACGACCTGCCGCTGCTCGAGCGCGTGACGCGGCCGGTGGCGGTCGACCCCGACGAAAAGCTGGCGGCGAAGGCGCGGGAGCGCAACTGGGCGGTGATATCCCTGCGACGATAGAATCCCGGCCGGAATGATCAAGCGCTTCATCCGCCGGGTCCTCGGCCTGCCCACCGAAGTGATGGTCCGCATGCCGCGCGAGAAGCACGGGCTGGCGCGCGATTCCCTCAGCCCCGCCGCCGCCAAGGTCTGCGCGGTGCTGCGCGAGGCGGGCTTCCAGGCCTACGTGGTGGGCGGCGCGGTGCGCGACCTGCTGCTCGGCTTCGAGCCGAAGGACTTCGACATCGCCACCGACGCGCGCCCCGAGCAGGTGCGGCCGCTGTTCAGGCGCGCGATCATCATCGGCCGGCGCTTCCGCCTGGTGCACGTGATGATGGGCCAGGACACGGTCGAAGTCTCGACCTTTCGCGGCGCCGATCCCCAAACGGCAGAGAAGGACGAGCATGGACGGGTCCTGCGCGACAACGTATTCGGCACGCAGGAGGAAGACGCGCTGCGCCGCGACTTCACGGTCAACGCGCTCTACTACGACCCGGCGACCGAGGAGGTGGTGGATTTCCACGGCGGGCTCGCCGACCTCAAGAAGCGCGTGATGCGCGTCATCGGCGATCCGGAGGTGCGCTACCGCGAAGACCCGGTGCGCATGCTGCGCGCCGTCAGGCTGTGCGCCAAGCTCGGCCTGACGCTGGACGCCGAGACGCGCGAGCCGATCCG
>DASUZH010000401.1:0-9245 GCA_036376975.1 Burkholderiales bacterium
ACCCCGGCCGGCGCAGCCGCCGCCGCGTCCATGACAGCCATACGTTGAGGTGCACGAGCAGCGCGTAGGCGCGGTCGCCGAGCCGCGCGAGCCACCGGTGGTAGCGCGTCACCTGGTCGAACTCGTCGCCGTGCACGAGCAGGTAGCGTTTCCCGTCGGCGGCGGTGTGCATATAGTCGCGCTCGACGCGGATGTTGCCGAAGGAAGCGCCAGCGTGGTCGCGCGCCGCCTCGTCGTGGTTGCCGGGCACGAACACCACCTGCACGTCGTGCCGCGCGCGCTTCAGCACCTTCTGCACCACCGTGTTCTGCTCTTCCGACCAGTAGATGCCGCGGCTCCTCATCGCCCAGAGGTCGATCACGTCGCCCACCAGGAACAGGTGGTCGAACTCGTAGGCCCTGAGGAACCCGAGCAGCCGCCCCGCCTGGCACGCGCGGGTGCCGAGGTGGATGTCGGAGAGGAAGATCGAGCGCACGCGCATGGCGCGCCGGAGGCTACCGGCGGCGTGTGACAAATCGGTGTCAGGCACCGGTGTCAGACACCGATCTCGTAATATTACGAAATGAAGAACATCGGGCAGTTCTGGGACGACGCGATCGTCCCGTCGTTGGTCGAGTACATCAGGATCCCCGCCAAGTCCCCCCACTTCGACAAGGCCTGGGAGAAGAACGGCCACATCGAGGCCGCCATCCAGCTGGCGGACAAGTGGTGCCGCAAGCACGCGCTCCCCGGCATGAAGCAGGAGATCGTGCGCCTGCCTGGACGCACGCCGGTTCTTTTCATCGAAATTCAGGGAAAGAGGAGCGGAAACGTCCTGATGTACGGCCACCTCGACAAGCAGCCGGAGATGACCGGCTGGAAAGAGGGCTTCGGCCCCTGGGTGCCGCGGATCGAGGACGGGAAGCTCTATGGCCGCGGCGGTGCGGATGATGGCTATGCGGTGTTCTCTTCCCTGTCTGCCCTACGGGATCTTCACGAGCGCTCCGTCCCGATTCCCAACGTCAAGGTCTTGATCGAATGCTGCGAGGAAAGCGGGAGCTACGACCTCCCGGCGTATTTGCAGTTTCTAGAAAACAGAATACAAGCCCCTGATCTGGTCATTGGCCTGGACTCGGGCTGCGGCAACTACGAGCAGCTCTGGGGCACCACCTCGCTGCGCGGCCTGGTGAACGGCGTGCTGACGGTCGAGGTGCTGACCGAAGGCGTGCACTCGGGCGACGCGAGCGGCGTGGTGCCGTCGAGCTTCCGCGTCGCGCGCGAGCTGCTGGCGCGGGTCGACGACCAGGAGACCGGGCAGGTGTGGCACGCCGCGTTCCACGCGCCGATCCCGCCCGAGCGCGGCGAACAGGCGAAGCGCGCGGCGAAGGTGCTCGGCGAGGAGATCTGGCGCAAGTTTCCCTTCGTCGCCGGCATGAAGCCGATGGCGGAGGACCTCGGCGACCTGGTGCTGAACCGCACCTGGCGGCCGATGCTCGCGGTGACCGGCGCCGACGGGATGCCGACGCCGGCCAACGCCGGCAACGTGCTGCGGCCGAAGACCGTGCTGGCGCTCTCGCTGCGGCTGCCGCCGACGGTGAAGGCCGAGGCGGCCGCGCTGCAGCTGAAGACGCTGCTCGAGACCGATCCGCCCTACGGCGCCAGGGTGAGCTTCGAGTACGGCCAGGCGGCTACAGGTTGGAGCGCTCCCCCGACTGCACGCTGGCTGGAAGAGGCGCTCGGAGAAACCTCGAAGAGGCATTACGGGAAAGACGTAATGTGGATGGGTGAAGGCGGCACGATCCCGTTCATGGCCATGCTCGGCGAGAAGTTTCCGCGCGCGCAGTTCCTCATCACCGGCGTGCTCGGGCCGCACTCGAACGCGCACGGGCCGAACGAATTCCTGCACATCGACTACGCGAAGAAATTGACCGCGTGCGTGGCCGACGTGCTGGCGGCGTTTCCTGAAAACGTCGGGTAGACCCGACATGTAGTTGCTGCGGCGCAAGTCGTTTTTCCAGTCTTGCGCCTATCGCGGATTCCTCTACACTTCGTCGCGTAACTGACGAGGTGAACGTAGATGCATTTGCTAGGGAGGACCGCGCTGCTCGGCGCGCTGGTGGGCTTGCTGAGCTTCCTGCTCGGCGAAGCCGCGTATGCGGCAGGCTTCTCGTCGCAGGACGTGCGGATCCCCGTTGGTGAGAATCGCTACACGATCGCCGCGCGCATCCTGAAGCCCCAGGGCGCCGGCCCGTTCGGCGCGGTGGTGCTGAACCACGGCGTCGCCGGCACCCGCGCCGAGCGCATGCGCGAATCGCCCGACCAGCTGCTCGCCGCCGCCTCGGTGTTCGTCGAGCACGGCTTCGTGGTGGTGCTGCCGCTGCGCCGCGGCTTCGGCGTGACCGGCGGCGACTACGCCGAGGACCCGGGCCCCTGCAGCAACCCCGACTTCCGCAAGGCCGAGACCGCCGCCTCCGAGGACGTGATGGCGGCCTACAACTACGCGCGCAAGCTGTCCTACGTCGACGGCTCGCGCATGATCCTCGCCGGCCAGTCCGCCGGCGCGATGGTGTCGATCTACGCCGCGGCCACCCGCGCGCCGGAAGGCCTGCTCGCCGTGCTCGGCTTCGCCGCCGGCCGCGGCGGCAATCCGGAGTACCGGCCGGGCGTGCCCTGCGCGGTCGAGCCGGTGGCGAAGCTGCTGGAGACCGTCGGCCAGTCGATCAAGGTGCCGGTGCTGTTCCACTACGCCGCCAACGACCGCTTCTTCGGCGCGGAGACGACGCGCCTCTGGTTCGAGCGCTTCAAGGCGGGCGGGGCGAAGGCGGACTACGTGCTGCAGCCGGCGTTCGGCGCCGACGGCCACTACGTGTTCAGCGCCCAGGACGGCGCCAAGGTCTGGCTGCCGGCGGTGGAGAGCTTCCTCGACCACCACGGCGTCGCTTTCGGCAAGCCGAAGCAGCAGCCCGATCGCGTGGTGCCCGCCGAGCTGCCAGCGCCGGGCGAGCGCCCGAAGGCCTCAGACCTTAAGCAAGTCCGGGGATAGGTAGAGGCTGCGGTAGGTCTCGAAGTCGACGTTGTCGCGCGCCTCGATCTGCTTCTGCTCCGCCAGCGACTTCTCCGCCAGGCGCGCGAAATAGCGCTCCGCGTCCTGCGGCAGGGCCAGGTTCTTCAGCGTGCCGTGGTGCTGCAGCGATAGCGCGAGGACGAAGCGCACGTAGGCATTGCCGTGGTTGCGCGCCATGGCGTGCAGCACGCGGGCCGAGGGCGCGGTGTCGGGCTCGGCGATGACCGACAGCGCCGCGCCGAGCGCGTCGCGGTAGGCGGCGCCTCCGTGCGCCGCGTCGAGGGCGCCCGCGACCGGCTCGCATTCCTTGAGGATTTCCGTTGCCCACTTCGCCAGCGCGACCTGCTCGCGGCCGCGCGTCAGCGCCAGGCCCGGCTCGCGGCCGCGCTGCGCGACGAACAGCTTGTTCCTCGCCACCGTCTGCAGCTCCTCCGGCGTGTCGTTGGGGCTGTCGCTCAGGTGGCAGTGCAGGAGCAGCAGGTCGAGCAGGCGCATGGTCGGCGCGGTGATGCCGAGCGGCGCGAACGGGTCGAGGTCCATCAGCCGCACTTCGACGTACTCGACGCCGCGCTCGCGCAGCGCGTGCAGCGGCCGCTCGCCGCGCTTCGTGCGGCGCTTGGCGCGGATCGTGGTGTAGAACTCGTTCTCGATCTGCAGCAGGCTGGTGGCGAGCTGGCGGTATTCGCCGTCCGGGCCCTGGATGCCGATCTTCTCGTAGGCTGGATACGGGACGGTGAGCGCTTCATAGAGCGAAGCGCCGTAGCTCGCCAGGCTGTTGTAGCTCACGTTGAGCTTCGCCTGCGCGTCGCTCTGGTAGCCGAGCCGGCCCATCCGCAGGGACGTGGCGTGCGGCAGGTACAAGGTGCCCTTCTCGAGCGGCTTCAGCTCGTGAGGCCTTCCCGCCACGAACGTGTCGCAGACCGCGGGCGACGCGCCGAACAGGTAGATCGGCAGCCAGGACATGCGCCGGAAGTTGCGGATCAGCGCGAAGTAGCTCTCGCTCGTCATGCCGGCGAGCGAGAAGTTGTAGTGGATGCCGGAGATGGTCTGCATGCGCCGGCCGTAGCGCCAGGCGAGGCCGCTGCGGTAGACGGTCTTCAGCCGCCCGCTGTTCGAGCTGCCGTACTGGCCGATCGGGATGGCGTCGTCGGCCGGCAGGTTGCAGGGCATGCTCGCGCACCACATGATCTCGCCGCCGATGTTGCGGTAGACGAACTGGTGGATGCGCTCGAGCTCCTCCAGGCAGGCTTCCGCGCTCGCGTGCACGCCGGTGATCAGCTCGAGTTGCGACTCGCTGAAGTCGGTGGTGATGTGCGGGTGGGTGAGCGCCGAGCCGAGCGCCGGCGCGTGCGGCGTCATCGCGAGCGAGCCCGCGGGCGTGGCGCGCAGGCTCTCCTTCTCGATGCCGCGGCGCAGCGAGAGGAGCGCCTGGCGCGACAGCCGTTTCGCTATGTCAAAAATAGGGTCAGACCCTATTTTCTAGCCGACTTTCAACAGCTCGACTTCGAACAGCAGCGTGGCGTTGGGCGGGATCACGCCGCCGGCGCCGCGCGAGCCGTAGCCGAGCGCGGGCGGGATGGTGAGCATCCGCGTGCCGCCGACCTTCATGCCCTGCACGCCCTCGTCCCAGCCCTTGATCACCATGCCGCCGCCGAGGGAGAACTCGAACGGCTCGCCGCGATCCTTGCTGGAATCGAACTTGCGGCCCTTGATCACGCCGTCGGTGAGCCAGCCGGTGTAGTGCACGGTGACGGCCTGCCCCTTGGCGGCGGTATCGCCGCTGCCGACGCTGACGTCCTCGATCTTCAGCCCGCTGGCTGTAGTGGTAGCTGCCATGGAAACTCCTCCGGATAAACCCTGATTCTAGTTAGTTGCCTGTAATTGTCGCCCGGGCCCACTCGAGTACCACTGCCAGCCGTGGGGGCAGCAGGTCCTCGGCTTCCTCGAACGTCACCCAGCGAAACTCCTGGTGCTCCGGCCGGCCGAGCTCGGGCGAGATGGGCAGCTTCACGTCGTGCTCGCCCGTTTCGCAGAGGTAGTAGCGCGCCACCTTCTTGTGGTCGCCGTAGGGCAGGGTTTCCTTGAAGTCCTCGCCGAAGGGCCAGTCGAGCTCGGTGAGGCCGGTCTCCTCGGCCACTTCGCGCTGCGCGCAGGCGAGCTGCTCCTCGCCCGTGTCGACCAGGCCCTTGGGGAAGTCCCAGTTCTTGAACGCGCGCAGCACGAGGATGCGGATGCCGCGCTCGGTGCGGCGGAACACGACGGCGCCGGCGGAGCGCGGGTTCTTCTTCGACTTCATTGGGATAATGGTAGCGAGGAAATCGGTGTCAGACACCGATTCGGTGTCTGACACCGATTTCCAGATAATGCGAATGTGGGAATCATCCTCAACGACTCCGGCGCGGAGTTCTCGCGCTGCCGGCGCTCGCGCTACCTGCTGTGGCGGCGCTGGGATAAGAGTGGCCGGATCGCCAACTTCCTGATGCTCAACCCGAGCACCGCCGACGAGGCGAAGCTCGACCCGACCTGCGCGCGGGCGCGCGCCTACGCCGAGGCCTGGGGTTACGGGGCGCTTATCGTGACCAACGTGTTTGGCTGGCGGTCCACCGATCCCGCGGCGCTCAAGCGCGTGCGCGACCCGGTGGGCGAAGGCAATGACGCGGCGATCCTGCGCGCCGCAAGGGAAGCCGATCTGGTCGTCTGCGCCTGGGGCAACCACGGTGTGGACCGTTCCAGACACGTCAGGGAATTACTGCAGGGAGTGCGACTGCACGTCTTGAAACTTACCGGGGCGGGAGAGCCCGGCCATCCGCTCTACCTGAGAAAGTCCCTCAAAGCGGCACCCTGGTGAGAGGTGCCCGCCGCCCGCGCGACCCTAGCCAGAGGAGGAGGAGGAGGCGTCGGAATTGCGCGGACGGCGAAGCAACCGTTGAATCAGTGTGCGCGGGTCGGCGCTTGAAACAGGCGCCCGATGCCGTTCCAGGCCCGCGAAACCGTTTCGATCAGCCGGCCGAAGGCGAGTTCCCAGCGTTCCGCAGCTTTCAGCTGCAGCGCGTAGCGGTACTGCACCTCCTTGGGAAGCGAGGCGAGCGCGTTCTTCCAGAACGGCGTGACGAATTCGTTGACGTTCTTACGCATGACGGACTCCTTTCGCGCTGAAGTGCGAAACAGCGCGGTGATACGCCGCGTTGACTGCCAGCGCAGCCTTGCGCAGCAGGCGGCCGAGCTCTTCCTGGCGCATACGGCGGGCGCGCAGCTCGATTGCGTACAATTCGGCCGGGGTGGGATAGCGTTCGTTGCTTTTCATAGTGATGACAAGGTAAGGCCTTGACGCTCAAGGCACAAACGATGAATTCTCACTTCTGGCATAAGAAAAACTCATCCATCGCGTGATATACCGCCTGCCTCCGCTGAATGCGCTGCGCGTATTCGAAGCCGCCGCCCGCCACCTCTCCTTCAAGGAGGCGGCCGCCGAGCTGAACATCACGCAAGCCGCGGTCAGCCACCAGGTGAAGAGCCTGGAGGATTATCTCGGCGTCGACCTGTTCCGCCGCGTCGGCCGCGGCGTGCAGCTCACCGAGGCGGCGAAGGCCTGCCTGCCGCGGCTGCGCGAGGGCTTCGAGTCGCTCGCCGCCGCGGTGGAGATGATCCGCGAGCGCGCCGACGAGGCCGAGCTGGTGATCACCGCGCCGCCGGTGTTCACCGCGCGCTGGCTGATGCCGCGCCTCGCCGACTTCGCGAAGAAGGCGCCGAAGATCGACGTGCGCGTGGTGGCGAACAGCCGCATGGTCGACTCCGGCGCGCTCGACTCGCCGATCGTGATCGGCACGCTCGACCTGCGGAGCGACGCTTCCGGCGTCGACATCCACCTCGGGCAGGGCGACTATCCCGGCCACCGCGCCGACCGGCTGTTCGGCGTGTCGATGGTTGCGGTGGCGAGCCCGCAGCTGGTCGCCGGCGAGCCGCCGCTGCGCGAGCCCGCCGACCTCGCGCGCCACGTCCTGCTGCACGACGACGCGATGGAGATCGTCGCGCACGGCAGCGCCTGGCAGAAATGGCTCGAGGCGGCGGGCGCCGCGGACAAGGTCGATGGCTCGCGCGGCCCGCATTTCTCGTCGAATATCCTGTCGCTGGAGGCGGCCTCGCAGAGGCTCGGCGTGGCCCTCGCGCTGCGCCCGCTGATCGACGACGACCTCGCATCCGGAAGGCTGGTTCAGCCGTTCCAGGCAGAGCTGAAGCCGAACTCGGCCTATTACCTTGTTTGCCCCGAGGTCATTGCCGAGCGGCCGGCCGTGCAGGCGTTTCGCAACTGGCTGTTGAAACAGATGAAGTGAAAAAAATGGGGTCTGACCCCATTTATTCGGCATAATCGCGCCCCTCCGCAGTACTCCCGCTCCGGAGCAATCCACACAAAAGGCTCCGCGATGGCGAAGGAAGAAATGCTGGAGATGGACGGCACCGTCCAGGAAGTGCTCCCCAACACGCAGTTCCGCGTCGCGCTGGAGAACGGCGCGATCGTGCTCGCCTACGCCGGCGGCAAGGTGCGGCAGAACCGCATCCGCATCCTCGCCGGCGACCGCGTGACGCTCGAGATCTCGCCCTACGACATCACGCGCGGCCGCATCAACTACCGCCACAAGGACGAGAACCCGGTGCGCATGGCGCCGCGCCGTCCGACCTACAAGAAGCACTGACGTAAGCAGGGTCTTGCAGCAGGCTTGATTCGCCGGGAAGGCGACGCCACATAGCCTTGGTGGAGTCTTTCAAGGAAGGGTGGCGAATGAACCAGGACCTGCTGCAGCAAGAAGACCAGGGCGACGCCGGCCGCAAGGCGGGCTCGCGGGACCGCGGCGCGGCGCTCAGGCCGTTGCCGGAGGACGCGCTGATCGTCGTCCCGATGCGCAACAGCGTGCTGTTCCCGGGCGTCATCACCCCGGTGACGGTGGGGCGCGCCATCTCGGTCGCCGCCACCCAGGAGGCGGTGCGCAGCGGCCGGCGGATCGGCTTCCTGCTGCAGCGCGACCCGCAGAAGAACGAGGTGCGCTCCGAGGACCTGTACTGGGTCGGCACCGCCGGCAACGTCGTGCGCCACATCGCCGGCCCCGAAGGCGCGCACCACCTGGTGGTGCAGGGCGACCAGCGCTTCCGCGTGCTCGAGTTCCTGCCGGGCTGGCCGTTCCTGGTCGCCCGCGTCGCGATGATCGAGGCGAGCGCCGAGCTCACGCCCGAGATCGAGGCGCGCTTCATGCAGCTCAAGGAGCAGGCGGCCGAGGCCATCGGCCTGCTCGCCAACGCGCCCGACGAGCTCGCCACGCTGGTGCAGGGCGTCACTTCTCCCTCGATCCTGGCCGACATGGTGGCCAACCTGCTCGACGTCACCAACGAGCAGAAGCAGGCGCTGCTCGAGACCTTCGACCTCACGCGCCGGCTCGACAAAGTGCTCGAGCTGCTGGCGGAGCGCGTCGGCGTGCTGCGCATCTCCAAGGAGATCGGCGACAAGACCAAGAAGGAATTCGACGAGCGCCAGCGCGAGCACGTGCTGCGCGAGCAGATGCGCCAGATCCAGAAGGAGCTGGGCGAGGGCGAGGACACGGCCGCGGAGCTCGACGAGCTGAAGAAGGCGATCGACGCCGCCGGCATGCCCGAGGACACCCACAAGCACGCGGTGAAGGAGTTCAAGCGCCTGCAGCGCATGGGCGAAGGCTCGGCCGAGGGCTCGATGCTGCGGACCTACCTGGAGTGGCTCAGCGAGCTGCCCTGGAAGGTTGCGCCCGCGGACGAGATTGATGTTTCCAATGCGAGAAAAATTCTTGATGAGGATCATTTCGGCCTCGACAAGATCAAGCGCCGCATCCTCGAGCACCTGGCGGTGCGGAAGCTCAACCCGAACGGCAAGAGCCCGATCCTGTGCTTCGTCGGCCCTCCCGGGGTCGGCAAGACCTCGCTCGGCCAGTCGATCGCGCGCGCCACCGGGCGCAAGTTCCAGCGCATCGCGCTGGGCGGCGTGCACGACGAGGCCGAAATCCGCGGCCACCGGCGCACCTACATCGGCGCGCTGCCGGGGAGCATCATCCAGGCCATCCGCCGCGCCGAGTCGAAGAACGCGGTGCTGATGTTCGACGAGATCGACAAGCTCGGCATGGGCGGCTTCCACGGCGACCCGTCGAGCGCGCTGCTCGAGGTGCTCGACCCGGAGCAGAACTCG
>DASUZH010000402.1:0-2068 GCA_036376975.1 Burkholderiales bacterium
TCGTCCCACGTCACGAGCCACGGGTAGGCGGCGTGCGCGGCCTGCAGGTCCGGGTCGCTCCGGTAGAGCGCGTGGCGGATGCGGTAGTCGTCGAGCGTGTGGGGCTCCGGCGCGCCGTGCTTGCGCACGTGGTCGCGGCCCCAGCTCGACTCATATATGTAATCGCCGAGGAAGGCGACGAGGTCGGGCGCCTCTGCGGCGAGGTGGCGGTAGGCGCCGAACCAGCCCTGCTCGTAGTGCTGGCAGGACGCGAAGGCGAAGCGCAGCCGGGAGGCGGCCGTCTTCGGCTTCGGCGCGGTGCGCGTGCGGCCGATCGGGCTCTGCGCTTCCGCGGTGGAGAAGCGATACCAGTACCAGCGATCGGGCTGCAGGCCCTCCGGCTCGACGTGGATCGAGTGCGCCCACTCCGGCTCGGCCACGGTACTCCCGCGGCGGACGACCGTTTTCATCGTCTCGTCTGTCGCCACCTCCCACTCGACCCGCGAGGACGCGCCGGTCAGGCGCGTCCAGAGCACGACGCTCGAAGGCGTTGGATATCCGGACGCGACCCCCAACGCGAAAGGCGATGCCTGCGGAAACGCCGGCGCTGCAGCAAGCGCGCCGAGCGAAAGCAGAAAGCGGCGGCGCGCATTTTGGATGCCTCCCATGGAATTAGAATAACGTCATGATCCATTTCGTGGTGCACGAGGAAGGCGACGGAGTCGGCGTGGTCGTCGTCGAAGGAATCAAGGCCGGCCAGCCGCTCGACGGCTGGGTCATGGAAGACGACAAAGACCTGAAGGTAGTCGCGAAGAGCGATATCCCGATCGGGCACAAGCTCGCGCTGCGCGACTACCAGCCCGGTGACACCGTCATCAAGTACGGAGTAGACATAGGCAAGGTAGTCAAGCCGATCGCCAAGGGCGAGCATCTGCACGTGCACAACGTCAAGACCAAGCGCTGGTAATGAACCAGACTTTCTTCGGCTACAAGAGGGAAAACGGCAGGATCGGCGTGCGCAACCACGTCATCGTCCTTCCGGTCGACGACCTGTCGAACGCCGCCGCCGAGGCGGTGGCGAACAACATCAAGGGCACGCTCGCGCTGCCGCACCCGTACGGGCGGCTGCAGTTCGGCGCCGACCTCGACCTGCACTTCCGCACGCTGATCGGCACCGGCGCCAATCCGAACGTCGCCGCGGTGGTGGTGATCGGCATCGAGGAGGGCTGGACCGGCCGCGTGGTCGAGGGCATCGCCAGGACCGGCAAGCCGGTCGCCGGCTTCGGCATCGAGGGCCACGGCGACCACGAGACCATCCGTCGCGCGTCGCAGAAGGCGCGCGAGTTCCTGCAGTGGGCGAGCGAGCTGCGCCGCGAGGAGCGGCCGCTGAAGGAGCTCTGGGTGTCGACCAAGTGCGGCGAGTCCGACACCACCTCGGGCTGCGGCGCCAACCCGACCGTCGGCAACGCGTTCGACAAGCTGTACCCGCACGGCGTGACGATGGTGTTTGGGGAAACCACGGAACTGACCGGCGGCGAGCACCTCGTCGCGGCGCGCTGCCGCACCGACGAGGTGAGGAAGAAATTCCAGTTCGTCTTCGACCGCTACCAGGAAGTGATCAACCGCCACAAGACCAGCGACCTCTCCGAGTCGCAGCCGACCAAGGGCAACATCGCCGGCGGCCTCACCACCATCGAGGAGAAGGCGCTCGGCAACATCCAGAAGATCGGCCGCAAGTGCCTGGTGGACGGCGTGATCGACAAGGCGGAGATGCCGGACAAGCCGGGCCTCTGGTTCATGGACTCGTCCTCCGCCGCCGCAGAGATGGTGACGCTGTGCGCGGCTTCGGGCTTCGTGGTGCATTTCTTCCCCACCGGCCAGGGCAACGTGATCGGCAATCCGATCCTGCCGGTGATCAAGCTGTGCGCGAACCCGCGTACGGTGCGCACGATGTCCGAGCACATCGACGTGGATGTTTCCGGGTTGCTAAGGAAGGAATTGACCCCGGATCAGGCCGGCGACAAGCTGCTCGACTGCATGTTCCGCACCGCCAACGGCCGCCTCACCGCGGCGGAGGCGCTCGGTCATC
>DASUZH010000403.1:0-5622 GCA_036376975.1 Burkholderiales bacterium
CGGCCGCGCGCTGATCGTCGAGGCGCTCTCGGTCGAGGCCACCGGCGGCGGCGAGCCGTTCAAGGAGAGGGCGGTCGAACCGCGGCCCGACGCCCGGCCCGAGGAGACGGTGAGGATGTTCAGCGGCGGCCGCTGGCACGACACGCCGGTCTACCGGCGCGAGGCGCTGGCGCCCGGGCAGCGCATCGACGGCCCGGCGATCCTGGCGGAGGCGAACGCCACCACGGTGGTCGAGCCGGAGTGGCAGGCGTCCGTCACGCCGCTCGACCATGTATTGCTTGAGCGAATTACCGCCAAGAAACGTACTGTGGCCATCGGCACGTCGGTCGACCCGGTGATGCTGGAGATCTTCAACAACCTCTACATGTCGATCGCCGAGCAGATGGGGCTGCGCCTGCAGAACACCGCCTACTCGGTGAACATCAAGGAGCGGCTGGATTTCTCCTGCGCGCTGTTCGACGCCGCCGGCAACCTGATCGCCAACGCGCCGCACATGCCGGTGCACCTCGGCTCGATGGGCGAGTCGATCAAGACCGTGATCCGCCTGAACGCCGGGAAAATGAAGCCGGGCGACGTGTACGTCCTCAATGCGCCGTACAACGGGGGGACCCACCTCCCCGATGTCACGGTAATAACGCCGGTATTCGGAGGCGAGGAGATCCTGTTCTACGTCGGATCGCGCGGACACCATGCCGACATCGGCGGGATCACGCCCGGCTCGATGCCGCCGGGGTCGAAGGTGGTCGAGGAGGAGGGCGTGCTGATCGACAACTTCCTGCTGGTGCAGGCAGGCCGCTTCCGCGAGGCGGAAGCGCGCGCCCTGCTGGCTTCGGGCCGCTACCCGGTGCGCAACGTCGAGCAGAACATCGCCGACCTGCGCGCGCAGATCGCTGCCAACGAGAAGGGCGTGCAGGAGCCGCGCCGCATGGTCGAGCACTTCGGCCTCGACGTGGTGCGCGCCTACATGGGGCACGTGCAGGACAACGCCGAGGAGTCCGTGCGCCGTGTGATCGACGTTCTGAAGGACGGTTCTTTTGAACTGCCTTTGGACAATGGCGCCGTCATCAAGGTGAAAATAACCATCGACAGGGCCCGCAGGGCCGCAAAGATCGATTTCACGGGGACCTCCGCCCAGCTGCCCAACAACTTCAACGCTCCGGCGGCGGTCTACATGGCGGCGGTGCTGTACGTGTTCCGCACCCTGGTCGACGACGACATCCCGCTCAACGCCGGCTGCCTGAAGCCGCTCGAGGTGATCATCCCGGAGGGCTGCATGCTGCGGCCGCGCTACCCGGCGGCGGTCGTCGCCGGCAACGTGGAAACCTCACAATGTATTACCGACGCCCTGTACGGCGCCCTTGGGGTGCTGGCCGCCTCGCAGGGCACCATGAACAACTTTACGTTCGGCAACGCCCGCCATCAGTACTATGAGACCGTCGCGGGCGGCGCTGGGGCGGGCCCGGACTTCGACGGCGCGGACGTGGTGCAGACGCATATGACCAATTCGAGGCTGACCGACCCGGAGGTGCTGGAATGGCGCTTCCCGGTGCTGCTCGAGAGCTTCGCCGTGCGCGCCGGCTCCGGCGGCCGCGGCCGCCGGCGCGGCGGCCACGGCGCGGTGCGGCGCGTGCGCTTCCTCGAGCCGATGACCGCGGCCATCCTCTCCGGGCACCGCCTGGTGGCGCCGCACGGCATGGCCGGGGGCGAGCCGGCCCAGCCCGGCCGGAACTACGTGCTGCGGGCGGCGGGCGGCAGGACCGAGCTCGGGCCCTTCGACCAGACCGAAATGGCGTCCGGCGACGTGTTCGTGGTCGAGACGCCGGGCGGCGGGGGCTACGGGCCCGCCGACTAGACGATAAAATAGCGCGCAAAGAATGAACCCCACCGCAATCTTCTCGAAATCGGGCAAGGGCGTGCAGGAAGCGTCCGGGAAGACCAGCCAGCTTTCGCGCGGCGACCGCGCGGTGCTCTCCGCGATCGACGGCCGCGCCACCCTGGCCGACGTGGCGGGCAAGGTGGGCAAGCAGTTCGACAACGACTTCAAGGGCCTGATCAACAAGCTGGACAAGGACGGCTTCATCCGGGAGGTGTCCCCCGGGGCCGCCGCGCCGGCCGGCCCCGCCAGCAAGCCGGGCGCGCCGGCCAAGCCCACGCCGAGCAAGCCGACCGCGCCGATGGACATGGCGTCGGACCTCGACTTCACCGCCGCCATGGCGGTGCCGAAGAAGGGCGGCCCCGCGGCGCCGCCGCCGCAGAATGTGGCGCGCACGCCGGCGCCGCCGCCCAAGCCCACGGTGGTCGTGCCGCCGAAGCCGCCGCCGCCGTCGTTCGCCGAGCAGGCCCTGAGAACGCAGATCTCGAAGGACCAGCAGTCGGCCTTCGCCAAGGCGCGCGAGGAAGCCGAGGAGAAGGCCGCGGAGCAGCGTGAACGCATGAAGGCCGAGGCCGAGGCCAAGGTGCGCGCCGAGACCGAGGCCAAGCTGCGCGACGAGGCTGAGAAGAAGATGAAGGCCGACGCCGATGCGGCGGCCAAGAAGGCCGAGGCCGAAGCCGCCGCGGCGCGCTCCGCCGCGGTGCGCGCCGCCGCCGAAGCCAAGGTGAAGGCCGAGGCCGAGGCGAAGCGCGCCAAGGAAGAGGCCGAGCGCGCGAAGCGCGAGGCCGAAGCCGAGGCCAAGCGGGTGAAGGAGGAGGCCGAGCGTGCCAGGCGCGAAGCCGAAGCCGAGGCCAAGCGGGCGAAGGAGGAAGCCGAGCGCGCGAAGCGTGAAGCCGAGGCGAAGGCTGAGCGCGCGCGCAAGGAAGCCGAGGAAAAGGCGCGCCGCGAGCAGGAGGAGCTGAAGCGCAAGCTCGAGGAAGAGCGCCGCGCGCGCGAGGAAGCCGAGCGCAAGGCGAAGGAAGAGGCCGAGCGCGCGCGCCGCGAGCTGGAGGAAGAGCGCCGCAAGATGGAGGAGGAGCGCAAGGCGCGCGACGAAGAGAACCGCCGCGAGGAGGCGGAGCGCGCCGCGCGCCGCAAGCGCGAGGACGAGGAGGAGCAGGAGCGCCGCGCCCAGCGGGAGGCGCAGGAGGCGGCCGAGCGCGCGGAGCAGGAAGCGGCGCGCAAGCGCGAGTCGGAGCCGTCGCTGGAGAGCCTGATGGCGGCGCAGTCGGCGCCGCCCGCGGCGCCGCCGCCCCCGCCGCCCGCCGCCAAGAAGGCCGCCACCGGCGACGCGTTCGCCGACTCGCTGCTCGCCGACCTCGATTCCTTCACGCAGCGCGACGACGAGGACCGCAAGGCGAAGGAAGACGCCGAGCGCAAGGCGAAGGAGGAGGTGGCGCGCCGCAGGCAGGAGGAGGAGGAGCGCCTGGCGCGCGAAGCGGCCGAGGCCCGCCAGCGCGAGGAAGACGAGCGACGCCGCAAGGAAGAGGAGGCGCAGCGCGTCCGCGAGGAGGAAGAGCGCCGCGTGCGCAAGGCGCAGGAGGAGCAGGAGCAGGCCGAGCGCGAGGCCGACGAGCGCCGGCGCAAGATCGCGGCGGCATCCGGCGCGGCCGCGGGCGCGGCGAGCGACGACATCGGCATCACCGACGACGACCTCAAGCTGGACGAGGTAAAGAAGGAAGCCGCGCTGCTCGAGAAGAAGCGCAACCGCAAGGAGGAGCGCGAGAAGGAGCGGGAGAAGGAGCGCGAGCAGAAGAAGGAGCGCGAGCGCCAGGCGAAGTCGAAGAAGGAGAAGGAGCGCGAGGAGAAGGAGGCGAAGAAGGCCGCCGCCGCGTACTCGCCGCGGCGCCGCAAGTCGAACCTCGGCCGCAACGCCTTCATCACGCTGCTGCTGCTGGCGGTGATCGGCGCCGGCGCGGCGCACGTGATGCCGCTCGACACCGCCGAGTACGAGACTCTCGCCAGCCAGGCGATCGGCCGCCCGGTGAAGATCGGCTCGGGCCGCTTTTCCGCCATCGGCGGCCTGCAGTTCAAGTTCGAGAACGTGAACGTCGGCGGCATCGTCATCCCGACGGTGCGGGCGTTCCCCGAGATCGGCTCGCTGATCGGCGAGCGCAAGGAGTACAGCCGCATCGAGCTCGACGGCATGACCCTGCCGCAGGACGCGCTCGGCGAAGCGCTGTTCGCCAGGACCAACAGCGACCGCCTGCGGCTGCAGCGCGTGGTGGCGAAGAACCTGAAGCTGGTCGGCGCGCTGCCGCTGCCGGTGCTGGAGGCCGACGCGCAGCTGCAGGACGGCAGCGTGCGCACGGTCGCGCTGCGCGGCGGCGAAGGCCTGGTCGCCAAGCTGGCGATGAAGGAGGCCTCGGTCGAGTTCGACGTCAATACCAGCCAGTTCACGCTGCCGTTCGCGCCGGCCATCACGGTGGTCCAGTTCGGCATGAAGGGCGAGGCGACGCGCAGCGGCATGAAGATCGCGCAATGGGACGGCCTGCTGTACAGCGGGCACGTCACCGGCACCGCCAACGTGCGCTGGGGCAACACCTGGAGCATCGACGGGGTGATCACCGCGCGCGGCGTGAACGCCGCCGTGTTCGCGCCGGCCCTGCTGTCGAACGGCCGCGGCGAGGGCACCGGGCGCTTCACGATGAGCGGCGTGGAGCCGGCCAAGCTGGGCGCGAGCGGCCGGCTGGAGGGCAACTTCACCGTCACCAAGGGCGTGCTCGGCAGCTTCGACCTGTCGCGCGCCCTGCAGACCAACGGCCGCCAGGTCACCGGGCAGACGCAGTTCGCCGAGATGAGCGGCCAGGGCGTCTACGACCGCGGCGCGGTGAGCCTGCGCAACGTCAACCTCGGCGCCGGCGCCCTCAACGCGGGGGCGAGCGCCGAGATCACGGAGAGCGGCGCGCTCTCCGGCCGCATCATCGCCGACGTGAAGACCTCGACGCAGAACCTGCGCGCCACGCTGATCATGGGAGGAACGGTTACGGAGCCCACGGTAAGGAACTAGTGCCCCACGTCCTTCAACTCCGCGGCCCGCGGGCGCTGTCGGAGTTCCGCCTCGACAAGCTCGCCACCTCACTGCGCAAGATCGACCCCGGCGTGCGCTCCGTCGCAGCCGAGTTCCGCCATTTCATCGAGACCGACGCCCCGCTCGCCGGGCCCGAGCGCGCGCTGCTCGAGCGCCTGCTCGCCTACGGGCCGGCGGGGGAGAAGGCCGCGGGCGAGCTCTACCTGGTGGTGCCGCGCGTCGGCACCATCTCGCCCTGGTCGTCCAAGGCCACCGACATCGCGCGCAACTGCGGACTGCAGGTCCGGCGCATCGAGCGCGGAACCGCGTTCTTCATCGAGGGTTCTTCTTCCGATCTCTCGTCTTCGCTGCATGACCGGATGACGGAAGCAGTCTTCCGCTCGTTCGACGAAGCCGAAGCGCTCTTTACTCACGTGCCGCCGCGGCCGCTGCGGAGCGTGCCGGTGGGCGCGCTGCGCGAAGCCAACCAGAAGCTCGGCCTGGCGCTGGCGCCCGACGAGATCGAGTACCTGGAGCGCGCCTACCGCGGCCTCGGCCGCGACCCGACCGACGCCGAGCTGACCATGTTCGCGCAGGCCAACTCCGAGCACTGCCGGCACAAGATCTTCAACGCCGACTGGATCGTCGACGGCGAGAAGAAGAGCCAGTCGCTGTTCGCGATGATCCGCCACACGCACGC
>DASUZH010000404.1:0-2113 GCA_036376975.1 Burkholderiales bacterium
TGAAGGAGTTCGTCGCCGACCTGGCGCGCGGCCAGGCCGACGTGCCGCTGCGCCTGTACCCGGTCTACCGCGACCTGTCCGGGCTGATCGGCAAGAAGACGATCTCCGAGAAGGACCTGTTCTTCCCGGACGTCGCCGTCACCTCGCCGGTGCACGCGCTGAAGGAGTTCGTCGCCGACCTGGCGCGCGGCCAGGCCGACGTGCCGCTGCGGCTCTACCCGGTCTACAAGGAGCTCGCCACCCTCTCCGGCAAGAGCGACGCGTCGGAGAAGGAGCTGTTCTTCCCCGACCTCGCGCTGCCGCCGCCGGCCCACCCGCAGGCGAAGACTTTGCCGCAGGCCGAGGTAGCGGCGTACCTGCAAGCCCAGCGCGCGGTGTTCCAGCGCGGCATGCTCGGCTGGCTGAAGAAGCAGCCGGGCGGGCTGGAAGAGATGCGCCAGGCGATCGACGCCACGCATCAGGTCGCCGCGCAGCTGCCCGAGCCGCGCGCCCTGTGGTGGGCGGCGCTCGGCCTGATCGAGGGCATGCGCGAGTCGCAGGACGCCGACTGGCAGAACGCGGTCAAGCCGCTGTGCAACAAGCTCGATTTCCAGCTCCGCGACCTGGCGGCAGGATCCGCCAAGCTGCATGACGGGCTGCTGCGCGACGTGCTGTACGCCGTCGCCAAGTGCAAGCCGGTCACGCCGCGCATCAAGGAGATCCGCGGCCACTACCAGCTCGAGAGCCTGTTCCCCGAGGCGCCGAAGACCGGCGCCGCGATGGAGTTCGACATCGAGTTCCTCGAGGTGGCGCTGTACGACCTGCATTCGCGCCTGGAGGCCCTCAAGGGCGCCTGGGTGCAGTACGTGTCCGGCGAGCAGAAGAGCGCCGGCCGCTTCCGCGAGCTGGTCGCCGCCTTCAAGGCGAAGGCCGCCACGCTCGGCAACCAGCACCTGATCAAGCTGCTCGACGCCATCGCGCTGGTCGCCACCAAGCTGCCCGACCCGTATCCGCGGCAGAACCAGTTCATGGTGATCGAGATGGCCTCGGCGTTCCTGCTGGTGGAGCAGGTCATCGACCACTTCACCACGCCGCCGGAGGACCTCGACCCGCAGATCGTGATCATGGGCGGCTGGCTGCTCGACGCCGCCAAGGGCAAGTCGAGCGGCGAGCCGCCGGCCGGGCTGCGCCCCGACCTGACGCAGCAGATCGGCGCGCTGCAGCTGCGCGCCCAGGTGGCGAAGGAGATCATCGCCAACCTGCAGCACGTCGAGCAGGTGCTCGACGCCTACGTGCGCGACGCCTCCAAGCGCGACACGCTCGCCGCGCTGCCGCCGTACCTGCGCCAGATCCACGGCGCGCTGATGGTGCTGCGCTTCGACCGCGCCGCCGAGGCGCTCGCCATCTGCGAGAAGATGATCGCCACCAGCACCGAGAAGGAGCTGGCGGCGGCGACCGAGGACATCGACTGGATCGCCGAGGGCCTCTCCAGCCTCGGCTTCTTCCTCGAGCCCTGCCTGCACGGGCGCGAGCCCGCCGAGCAGGCGATCCAGCTGTTCTTCGAGCGCTACGGCAAGCGCGGCACCCCCGCGTACGCGGGGGCCGCAGCGGCCCCCGCGCCGGCCGCCAGGCCCGCTTCGGCCCAAGCCGTCGACAGCTCGCTGTCGCTCGACCTGGACCCGGCGGCGGGCGGCGATGGGGTGATCGACCAGACCATCAAGTTCGACTTCCTCGACTCGCCGAGCGAGGTCGACAAGACGCTGAAGATGGACGCGCCGACCCAGGCGCCGGCGGCGCCGCAGGCGCCGCGGCCTTCGGTGGCGCCGGTCAAGCCGCGCGCTGCGGTCGACGCCGAGCTGCTCGGCATCTTCCTCGACGAGGCGGGCGAGGTGCTGCAGACCATCAACGACACCGTGCCGGCATGCCGCACCGAGCCGTCCAACCTCGACGCGCTCACCACCATCCGCCGCGGCTTCCACACGCTGAAGGGCAGCGGCCGCATGGTCGGCCTGATGGACCTCGGCGAGGTGGCGTGGGAGATCGAGCGCCTGATGAACGGCTGGCTCGAGCAGAAGCGCCCGGCGAACGCCGGCCTGCTCGACCTGATCAGCGCCGCCACCGCGGCCTTCGCGAA
>DASUZH010000405.1:0-5188 GCA_036376975.1 Burkholderiales bacterium
TCCGGCAGCAGCTCGAGCCGCTTGTTCTCGGCCAGCACGCGCACGAAGTTCTCGGCCTGGCCGTCGAGCTTGCCGGCGAGGATCGAGATGAACACGCCGGCGGCCTGCGCGTCGGAACGCGCCGGGTCGGCGATCGCCGCCAGCACGCGCTTGTCCTCCGCGACCTGCGCGAGCGCGCCGATCATCCCCGACCACTTGGCGAGCGCGTTGGCGCCGCTCGCCAGCCGGAATGCCGCCTCGGCATAGGGTCGCGCTACGGTGCTGGGCTCGGCCATCTAGAGCTGGCGCTTGATGTCGTCGAGCAGCTGGGCGTGCGCCTTGGCGTCGACTTCGCGGCGCAGGATCTTCTCCGCGCCCGCCACGGCGAGCGAGGCGACCTGGTCGCGCAGCTGCTCGCGCGCGCGGGTACGCTCCTGCGCGATCTCGGCTTTGGCCGCCGCCTTCTCGCGGTTGCCCTCTTCCTTGGCGGCGTTGCGCGCCTCGTCGATGATCTGCGCGGCGCGCTTCTCGGCCTGCGCGAGGATGTCGGTCGAGCGTGCGCGAGCGTCCTGCACCGTCTGCTCGGCCTGGCGGCTGGAGGTCTCCAGCGCCTTCCTGCCCTGCTCGCCCGCGGCGAGGCCGTCGGCGATGGTTTTCTGCCGCGTCTCGATCGCGCGCAGCAGCGGCGGCCAGACGAACTTGATGGTGAACGCGATGAAGGCCGCGAACACCAGGCCCTGCGCAATCAGCGTGAAATTGAAGTTCATGCGTCCTCCTGCTCGAGCCGCTGCAGCTTCAGCCGAGCCTCGCGAGCAGCGGGTTGCCGGTGGCGAACCACAGCGCCAGGCCGACGCCGATGATGAACGAGGCGTCGATCAGGCCGAGCAGCAGGAACACCTTGCCCTGCAGCGAGTCGGTCAGCTCCGGCTGGCGCGCCGCGGCTTCCAGGAAGCGGCTGCACATGATGCCGACGCCGACGCACGCGCCGAGCGCGCCGAGGCCGATCATCAGGCCGATGCCGATGCCGGTGTAGGCCTGCACCATGGCGATGAGTTGGAGTTTTTCCATTGCTTTTCCCTTTCAGAAAAGATCGATGTTGTTATCCGTGATGCTCGTGCGCCATCGCCAGGTAGACGACGGTGAGCATCATGAAGATGTAGGCCTGCAGGGCGACGATCAGGATGTGGAAGATCGCCCAGCCGAGGCCGAGCAGGAAGCTGACGCCCATCCAGCCGAGGCCGGCGGCGGCGAGCAGCCACAGCAGCAGGAAGATCAGCTCGCCGGCGTACATGTTGCCGTACAGCCGCAGCGAGTGCGACAGCGGCTTCGAGATGTACTCGATCATGTTGAACAGGAAGTTCGCCGGCAGCAGCCACTTGCCGAACGGCGTGAAGAAGATCTCGTGCATCCAGCCGCCGAAGCCCTTGGCGGCGATCGAGAAGTAGATCATCAGCAGCCACACCGACAGCGCCAGCGCGAAGGTGGTATTGATGTCGGCGGTCGGCACGATGCGGAAGCCGTGCGCGGAGATGTGGTGGGTGCCCGCGGCGACGATGTCGACCGGCAGGAAGTCCATCGCGTTCATCAGCAGCACCCAGACGAACACCGTCAGCGCCGCGGGCGCGACGAACGCATTGCGGTCGCCGTGCCGGAAGATGCCCTTCGCCTGGTCGTCGATGAAGCCGATCAGCAGCTCGACGAACGCCTGGCGCCGGTTCGGCACGCCGGAGGTGGCGCCGCGCACCACCCACCAGATGAAGCCGATGCCGAGCAGGCCGAGCAGGCTGGAAACCGCCAGCGAGTCGAAATTGATCGACCAGAACGGGCTGTCGCCGAACTGCCGGTTGCCGTGCGTCAGGTGATGACCGATGTACTCGGTCGCATTGAATTCTTGGCCTGCAGCCATCTTCTCAGTCGTACTCGCGCACAAAAAACGCCATGGTGAAAATCAGGACCGTCACAATGAACGATCCAAGCAGAGCCGGCGCGACGACATCGTCGTACGTCGCCAGTACCAGCCACAGCAGGAGCACGATGAGACCGATCTTCACTGCTTCGGCCTTCAACGCGCTGACCAGGACGCCCCCTGCGGACTGCGCCTTGCCCCTCGCTGCTACCACTGCGGATACCCAGCCGGCGGTGATGCTGACCGCGCCGCCCAGGGCTGCGGACAGGGCACCGTGACCACCTGCCAGAAATCCCCCGGCTAGCGTCAGAGCCGCGGTGGCGATCACCTGCCACCACAGAACGGTACGGATCGGCCTGCGCAAGGAGCCTAGACCAGCGTTCACGCTCCCTGCTCCCTGCAAAACCGCGCGATTTTAGCGTTTTGCGACAAGGGCGGTCAACGCGTTGCAGCGCAACATTGGCTTGGTTCGCTCACCGCAACTTCTTTAACAACTGCTCCAGGTGGTCGAGGCTCGAGTAATGCACGACCACCTTGCCGGTCCCTTTGCGTCCGGCTCGGATCTCCACCGTGGTACCGAGGCGCTCGGACGCCTCGTCTTCGAGGCGCGCCAGGTCGCGATCGCCGCGCTTCTTGCGTTTCGGGGTCGGGCCGCGCAGCCAGGTGTGCACCAGGGCCTCGGTCTCCCGCACCGACAGGCCCTTCGCCGCGACCCGGTTGCCGGCCTCGATCTGGCGCGCCGCGTCGAGCGGCAGCAGAGCGCGCGCGTGCCCCATCTCGAGCGCGCCTTCCATCAGCATCTCCTGCACCGGCCGCGCCAGCTTGAGCAGGCGCAGCAGGTTGGTCGTCGCCGAGCGCGAGCGCCCGACCGAGTCGGCCGCCTGCTCGTGGGTCATCTTGAACTCGTCGATCAGGCGCTGCAGGCCGGCGGCTTCCTCCATCGGGTTCAGGTTCTCCCGTTGGATGTTCTCGATCAGCGACATGGCGAGCGCCGCGTCGTCGGGCACTTCGCGGATCAGCGCGGGAACCTCCTCGAGCCCGGCCATCTGCGCGGCGCGCCAGCGCCGCTCGCCGGCGATCAGCTCGTAGCGGTCGCGGTCCACCGGGCGCACCAGCAGCGGCTGCATCAGGCCTTGCGAGCGGATCGAGCTGGCCAGCTCGCCGAGCGCCTGCTGATCCATCTTCGTGCGCGGCTGGTATTTGCCGGGGCGGATGCGGCCGACCGGCAGCGTCTGCAGCGCTTCGCGCGGCGGCTCGTCGCCGCCGAGCAGCGCATCCAGGCCGCGGCCGAGTCCCTTGGGTTTGTTCATGCGGGTTGTCCCTGAGCGAGGATTTCATCGGCCAGCGCGAGATACGCCTGCGCGCCCTTCGAGGCGGCGTCCCACACCACGGCCGGCACGCCGTAGCTCGGCGCTTCGGCAAGCCGCACGTTGCGCGGCACCAGCGTGCGATAGACCTTGTCGCCGAAGTGCGCTTCCAGCTGCTGCGACACCTGCTGCGAGAGCGTGTTGCGCGGGTCGTACATCGTGCGCAGCAGCCCGGCGATCTCGATTTCCGGATTGAGGTTCGCGCGCACGCGCTTGATCGTGCCGACCAGATCCGACAGTCCCTCGAGCGCGTAGTACTCGCACTGCATCGGGATCAGGACGCGCTGCGCGGCAGTCAGCGCGTTGACGGTAAGCAGGCTAAGCGACGGCGGACAATCGATGAGGATGAAGTCGTAGTCGTTCGCCACGCGCTCCAGCGCGTTCTTCAGGCGCGCTTCGCGGCCGGGCAGCTCGACCAGCTCGACCTCGGCGCCCGCCAGCTCGCGGTTCGCCGGCACCAGATCGTAGCCGCCGCGCTCGGCGCGCGTGCGGATGGTGGTGAGATCGCCCAGCCCGAGGAGGACGTGATAGACCGTGCGTCCGACCACCCGCTTGTCGACGCCGCTTCCCATCGTCGCGTTTCCCTGCGGGTCGAGGTCGACCAGCAGCACGCGCCGGCCGGCTTGCGCGAGCGCGGCGGCGAGATTGACGCTGGTGGTGGTCTTGCCGACCCCGCCCTTCTGATTCACCACCGCCAGAACGCGCGCCATCTCAGCTCCCGACCGGGCACAGAACCAGGTGGCGCCGGGCGTCGAGGAGCGGCACGCGCAATTCGACCGCGCTGCAGCCGCGCGCGGGAGCCTCCGGCAGCGCCCCGGCCATCGCCGCGATCACTCCCTGCGGCGCGACGAGATGGCGGCAGGCCGCGATGAACTCCGGCAGCGCGGCGAATGCGCGGGAGATCACCACGGCAAAGCGGGAAGCCGGTTGCCAGGACTCGACGCGGCCTTCGTGGACCGCGACGTTCGCGAGGCCGAGCTCGATGGTGGCCTGGCGCTGGAACGCGCACATCTTGTGGTTGGAATCGTTCAGCGTCACTCGCCACTCGCTGCGCGCGATGGCGAGGGGAATGCCCGGCAGCCCGGGGCCCGAGCCGACATCCGCGAGCGCGGCACCCGCGCTCATCGGCAGATGCGGCAGCACCGAAAGCGAATCGAGCAGATGGCGGCTGACCATTTCGAGAGGATCACGAATCGCAGTCAGGTTGTACGTCCGGTTCCATTTCGCAAGCAGGGCGACATACCCCTCGAGCCGGTCGCACGCATCGGCCGGCAACCCCAGCGCGAGCTCATTCAAGCCGCGCTCGAGCGCGGCACGCGGCGTCATGCCGTCTTCTTCTGTTGCGTCCCGAGACCCCGCTTCAGATGCACCAGCAGCAGCGAAATTGCGGCCGGGGTGATGCCTGAAATGCGCGAGGCCTGGCCGATCGTTTCCGGCCGGTGGCGATTGAGCTTCTGCTGCGCCTCGGCCGACAGTCCGCGGACCTCGCGGTAGTCGAGCGCCTGCGGCAACCGGGTGGACTCGGCGTTCTTGCGCCGCTCGACTTCGGCGCGCTGCCGGGTGATATAGCCCTCGTACTTGGCTTGGATCTCGACCTGCTCGGCTACCGTCGGATCCGCGACCGGCGCTGGTACCGATCCCTCGTAAGTCACCTCCGGGCGCTTAAGAGCATCGTAAAGACTGGTTTTTTTCGAGAAGCCAGCGCTCACATACGAAGACTTGAGGCGCTGAGTCTCGCGAGTAATAGCATCTCGCTTCCGGTTGAACGCGTCCCAGCGCTGGTCATCCACCAAGCCCAGGCGTCGCCCTGTCTCAGTCAGCCGCAGATCGGCGTTGTCCTCGCGCAGCGTAAGGCGGTACTCGGCGCGGCTCGTGAACATGCGGTAGGGCTCGGAGACGCCGCGGGTGGCCAGGTCGTCGACCAGCACGCCGAGGT
>DASUZH010000406.1:0-2221 GCA_036376975.1 Burkholderiales bacterium
CGGCCGCATGGTCGGCCTGATGGACCTCGGCGAGGTGGCGTGGGAGATCGAGCGCCTGATGAACGGCTGGCTCGAGCAGAAGCGCCCGGCGAACGCCGGCCTGCTCGACCTGATCAGCGCCGCCACCGCGGCCTTCGCGAAGTGGGTCGACGAGCTGCGCGGCGGCGGCCTGCAGGGCGAGGTCGACGGCGCCGAGCTGGTGGCGATGGTGAAGCGGCTGAAGGAAGCGCCGGCGGACGTGCCGGCCCCGGTCGAAGCCGCGAGCAGCGTCACCCCCGCCAGCGAGCTGCTGGCCGAGATCTCGCTCGACCTCGACGCGCCGTCGGCGCCGAGCCTGGCCGACATCTACCTGCGCGAGGCGGCCGAGCACGTCGCCGCCCTGCAGCGGGAGTTCGCCGCCTGGCGCAAGGCGCCCGCGGCCGCCTCCCACGAGTTCATGCGCGCCGCGCACACCCTCGCGAGCAGCTCGCACACCGCGGGCTTCGGCGAGATCGCCAGCCTCGCCGACTCGGTCGAGGAGTGGATGCCGTTCGCCGCCCAGGCCAGCAAGCCCGCCGACGCGCGGGTCCTCGAGGCCGCGCTGGCGCGTCTCGAGGCGATGGTCGCCGCGGTCACCGGCGGCGCCGAGGCGGGCGCCGCCAGCCAGGAAGCGCGACAGCTGCGCGAGCTGACCAACCGGCTGAAGGCGGCGCCGCCGCCGCCGATGGACGTGACCCAGCGCCTGGAGCGCACGCAGCCGCGCGTCACGCCGCCGGCGCCCGCGCCCACGGTGTCGCAGACGCTTTCCCCCGACGCGATCGCGGCGGCCGCCGCCGCCGAGGCCGCCGGCCGGGCGAAGCGCGTCATGCGCGACGACATCGATCCGCAGCTGCTGCCGATCTTCCTCGAGGAAGCCACCGAGCTGGTGCCGCAGATCGGCGCCGACCTGCGCGACTTCAAGGCCAATCCCGCCGACGAGAACGTGATCGCCTCGCTGCGCCGCGGCCTGCATACCCTGAAGGGCAGCGCGCGCATGGCCGGCGCGATCCGCCTCGGCGAGCTGACCCACATCATGGAAAGCCGCATGGAGGCGGCGATCGAGGCGAACCAGGTCACGCCGGACCTGTTCGCCGAGCTGGAAGAGAAGATGGACCGCCTCAGCCTCGACGTCGAGCGCATGCAGGGCGGAGGCGGGCCGGCTGCCGCGGTGGCCGATACCTCGCAGCGGCTCCCCGCGGCCCCGGACACCACCCAGGCGCAAAGGATTGCCCCGGTCGCCGCCCCCGCCGCCGCAGCGCCGGCGCAGGCGGCGCCGCGCGCCGAGGCGCCGCTGCCCAGCCCGGCGGCGATGCTGCGCGTCAACGCCGACACGCTCGACCACCTGATCAACGAGTCGGGCGAGGTGGCGATCGCGCGCTCGCGGGTCGAGGCCGAGCTGCGCGGCGTCAAGCAGTCGCTCGGCGACCTGACCGAGTCGATCACCCGCCTGCGCACCCAGCTGCGCGAGATCGAAGTGCAGGCCGACAGCCAGATGCAGTCGCGCCAGCTCGCGGTGAGCGACGACAGGGCGCGCGACTACGACCCGCTCGAGTTCGACCGCTACACGCGGCTGCAGGAGCTGACCCGCCTGATGGCCGAGGGCCTCGGCGACGTGGTCTCGATCCAGCAGACCCTGCACAAGAACGTCGGCGAGACCGACGCCGCGCTGCTCGCGCAGGCGCGCATCAACCGCGACGTGCAGCAGGAGCTGATGCGCATGCGCGCGGTGCCGTTCTCCAACCTGAGCGAGCGCCTCTACCGCATCGTGCGCCAGACGGCGCGCGAGCTGGACAAGAAGGCCGAGCTGACCATCGAGGGCGCCGAGGTCGAGCTCGACCGCTCGGTGCTGGAGCGCATCGGCGCGCCGCTCGAGCACATGATCCGCAACGCCATGGCGCACGGCCTGGAGATGCCGGCCGAGCGCGTCGCCTCCGGCAAGGAGGAGAGCGGCCGCATCAGCATCCAGCTGCGGCAGGAGTCGAACGAAATGGCGCTGATCATCTCCGACGACGGCGCCGGCCTCAACTTCGAGCGCCTGCGGCAGAAGGGGCTCGACATGGGCCTGATCCAGGCCGACGAGGAGCCGACCGAGGCCGAGCTGGCGCAGCTGATCTTCGCCTCCGGCCTGTCGACCGCCGAGCAGGTGACCCAGCTCTCCGGCCGCGGCGTCGGCATGGACGTGGTGAAGAGCGAGATCTCGGCG
>DASUZH010000407.1:0-5520 GCA_036376975.1 Burkholderiales bacterium
GCAACTCGAAGCGGTCGCCTTCGCGCACCCTCATGTAGGCCCTGACCGGCCCGCCCTGGTAGGCCGCCTCGCCCGCCAGGGCGCCCACCAGGCCGACGTCCTCCTGCGCGGCGGCGCCCTGCGCGCACAGGAGCAGCAGACAAAGCGCCAGCCTCATTCGTCGATCCCCAGGATCTCGTAGATGCGGATCGGCTCGCTGCGTCCCTTCACCTGCCGCACTTCGACCTTGCCGGTGCGCACGCCCTCGCCCGCGGCCTTGACCGTCTCCTCGGCCGCGCACACCACGCAGTGCATCTCCTTGGTGATGCCCTCCAGGCGCGACGCCGAGTTCACCGTGTCGCCGATCGCGGTGAACTCGCGCCGCCGCGCGGTGCCGATGTCGCCGATCACCGCGTCGCCGGTGTTGAGGCCGACGCCGATGGCGAACTCGGCGAGCCCGCGGTCGGGAAAGCGCTGCCGCATCCAGTCCTTGAAGCCTTCGGCCGCCTGCTGCATGCCGAGCGCCGCCTTGAGCGCGCGGCGCGCGTGGTCGGAATAGGCAACCGGGGAGCCGAACACCGCCATCACGGCGTCGCCGATGTACTTGTCCACCGTGCCGCCCTGCGCCAGGATCGGCTCGCAGACGCGCGTGAAATACGCGTTCAGCATCTCCACCACCTCGTGCGCGTTGAGCTTCTCCGAGAAGGTGGTGAAGCCGCGGATGTCGGAGAACAGCACCGTCACGTGCTTGACCTCGCCGGAGAGGTCGGGCTTGCGGTCCTCGGCCAGCAGCACGTTGACCACGTCGTCGGCGACGTAGCGGCCGAAGATCTGGCGCATGCGCGCGCGCTCGCGCTCCTCGCCGGTGAGGCGCAGCCCGAAGGTCAGCAGGAACGCCGCCACCAGCCCCGCCTGCAGCTCGGCCACCGGCAGGACGCGGTCGTCCTGGAAGGCGAAGTAGGCCGGCGGCACCACCAGCAGCAGGAGCAGCGGCATCAGCGCGGCGCCGCCGCCGACGCTGAAGCGCAGCAGCAGCCAGGCGGCGAACGCCATTACCAGGCCGACATAGGCGAGCTCCTGCCCGGGGGCAAGGCTGCGCAGGTAGCGGCCCGACAGGATGGTCTCGACGATATTGGCGTGGATCTCGCCGCCGGCCATCTGTTCCGACTTCAGGCCGCGCGAGTACGGCGTGAAATGGCGGTCGGAAGTGCCGGCGTTGTTCGCCGCGATGATCACCACCTTGTTCTTGAGCGCCTGCACGCGCGGATCGGCCAGCGCGTCGGGCTTGAGCAGCAGGTTCATCGAAACCGTCGGAATGGTGCCCGACGGGCCGGTGTAGCCGATCGCCTTCCAGCCGTCGCCGCGGGTCAGCGTCTCGCCCGCGATCTCCCAGCGTTCCTGCGCGGGATCCTTTCCCGCCGCGCGCAGTGCGAGCTGCATGGCGAAGCCGACGCCGGCCGCCTCCGGGTCGGGATCCATGATCGCCAGGAAGCGGCGCACGTGCTTGTCGTCGTCCGGGTGCAGGTTGGCGATGCCGAGGTCGTGGATGCCGCCCGGGAGGAGCACGAACTGATCCGCCGGAGGAGTGAGCAGCCGGTTCTTGCCGTCGATCTCGACCAGGTGGGTGATGAGGATCTTGTTGCCCGAGGCGAGCGCCGCCCGCAGCGGCGAATCGTAGTTGCGCGAGATCTCGCTGTCGGGGAGGTTGAGCTTCTTCAGCCAGCCTTCGGCGCTCACCTGGTAGATGAAGTCCAGCCCGACCGCCTTGACGCCCGCCTGCGTCAGCACATCCATCGCCTGGCCGAAATACGGCGCCCAAAAAGCGAGCGGATCGTCCTTCAGCGCTACCAGGGTCTCGTCGTCCATCGTAATGAACGCGGTGTACTGCGGCTCGTAGCGGATGCCGGAAAAGACGTGCCAGTAGTCGTAGTAGATGTTCTCGAGCGCGCGCAGCCCGTCGGTGCGCGCGAGGCCGACGGCGAGCGCGGTGGAGGCAGCGACCACGCCCAGCCAGCGGTAGAACTGTCGGTAGAGCCCTTTCAATCGCCGACGTACACGAACGCCGCCCAGAAGAACGGGTGCGCGCGCGAGAAGTGGAAGCCGTCGCGCACGTAGCCGCCGCCGAGCAGCTGCTTCTGCGCGTCGCTCACCGCCGGCAGCGCGGCCATGCCGCCCTTGATGTTGCGGAAGGTCGCCGTCATCAGCGCCTGCGTCGACAGGCTGTCGACGCTCCAGTGCGACACCAGCAGGCCCTTCGCGCCGGCGTACATGAACGCCCGCGTCAGCCCGGCGAAGCCCTCGCCGTTGTTCGCCTGCGCCGACTCGCCCGCGGTATTGCAGGCCGACAGCGCCACCAGGTCGGCGTTCAGCTCGAGGTCCTCGATCACTTCCTTCATCGTCAGCAGGCCGTCCTCGCCCTTCAGGTCGCCGACCAGGGTCAGCGCGAGAGCCGGCTGCGCCTGCGCGCGGCCGGCCGCGCGGCGGGTCTCGCCTTCCGCGAGCGGCAGGTCGCTGCCCAGGTACTCGCCGCCGAGGAAGCCGTGCGTCGCGAACAGCACGAAGCGCGCGCTGCGCAGCTCGCCCGCCTTCGCCACCTTTTCCTGCGCCGCGTCGCCGACGTAGAGCTGGCTGCGCCCGCCGAGCACGCGCGCGATCTCGTTCGCCTCCTCGGCGGTCTCGGCCAGGCGCGGGATGACCGGCGCGCCGCCCGCCGAGCGGCCGAAGCCGCCGACGTTGAGCTGGCCGAGCGCCTTGACCGTCGCCGCCGGCATCGGGTGGGTCGCGTCGGGGGCGAACAGCGGGTCGGCGAAGGCGACCAGGTCGAGCCGGCCGGCGGCGGCGCGCTTCGGGTACAGGCGCTGCGAGGTGAGCGCCGAAAGGCTCGGCAGGTAGGCGAAGCGCAGCCGGCGCCCGGCGTAGTCGAGCGCGCCGTACTCGGCGAGGTACGGCTTCTGCGCGGTGCCGTCGGAATCGGACTTGGCGGACTCGAACGCGGCCTTCTCGGCCGGGGTGTAGCTCGCCACCAGCAGCTCGAACGGGATGGTCTGCAGCGGGCCGTCGGCCACCACCAGCACCTTGTCGCGGCCGGCGAGCAGCGGCGCGACCGGCCCGAGCAGGTCGCGGTGCAGCGAGTGCAGCGTTTCCGGGTCGACCTCGCGCAGGAACAGCACCGACTCGCCGACCGCCACCTTCTCGATCGCGCGGCGCACCAGGTGCACGCGCTCGGCGATGGAAGTGCGGTGCACCTGCGTCACCGTCATGCGGAACTGCTCGCGCGTCACCGCGAAGATCACCGTTTCCTGCGGCAGCAGCACGTACGACAGCAGCACCTCGCCGGGCCGCAGCAGCTTCTTCTGCAGGTCCTCCACCGTCACCGGCCGCGGGTTGGCGAGCTCCATGAAGCGCGGGTAGTCGCGCCACAGCTGCTCCTCGGCGGCGATGAGGTCGATCGAGGCCTGGGTGATCTGCGCGTCGTACTCCGCGACGCGCTTCTCGGCGGCGGTCATCGTCACCGGCACGGTGGCGCGGCTGTGGCGCAGCTGCGCCAGCTGCTCCTGCAGGCGGTCGCGCCGCTCGCGCAGCCTGACGAACGCCGGCTCGCCGGCGAAGCGCGCCACGTCGGCCTGGCGCATCAGCTCGGTGAACACGCGGCTCTGGTTGCGCGAGGCGATCGCCAGCGCCTCGCGGTCGAAGCCGGCGCCCGGCGCCGTGCGGTGCAGCTGCAGCAGCACGCGGATGGTCTCGCGGTAGATGGCGGAGAACTGCTGCAGGAACTGCGCGCGCGTCTCCTCCGAGTAGCCGCGCGTCTGCGAGTAGAGGAAGTCGACCGTCTCCACCGCCTCCTTGTAGTAGGGCAGCGCCTCGCGGTAGCGGCCGCGCTTGGCGAGCGCGTAGCCGAGGTTGGCCGAGTTGACCAGCTGGGCGCGCGGGTTGCCGGTGCGGCGCGAAACGTCGATGGCGCGCTTGTAGGTGCCCTCGGCCTCGACGATCTTGCCCTGGTTGTCGAGCGCCAGCGCGAGCGAGGTGAGCACCGCGGCGGTGTCCGGGTGCTGCTCGCCGAACACCTTCTCCATCGTGCCGAGCGCGGCGCGCTGCATGGTTTCGGCCTGCGCGAAGTCGCCGCGCACCGCGAGCAGCGCGCCGAGGTTGCTCAGCGTCAGCGCAGTTGCTGGATGCTCGCGGCCGATGCTGCGGTCCTGGATCGCGAGCGCGCGGCGGTAGAGCGTCTCGCTCTCGGTCAGCGAGCCCACCGCGGCGCCGGCGCGCGCCCGCGCGCGCGCTTCGGAGACGCCGATCTGCTGGTCCTTGCCGAGGTCCTGCATCACCTTGGCGAGGTTGTTCAGGTTGGTGGCGACGTCGGGGTGGTCGCGGCCGAGCGCCTTCTCGCGCACCGCGAGCGCCTGGCGGTACATCTTCTCGGCGTCGGCGTACTTGCCCTGCAGGTCGAGCACGCGGCCGAGGTTGGACATCGAGTTGGCGGTGGTCGGGTGCTGCGCGCCGAGCGTCTTCATGTGCACCGCGAGCACCTGGTGGTGCAGCGTCTCCGCCTCGTCGAGCTGGCCGCGCCGCTCGGCGTCGCTCGCCTGCGCGGCGAGCCGTGACGGGTCGCCGCCCGCGAACTTGCCCTGGCTGTCGAGCACGCGCGACAGGTTCGACAGCGTGATGGCGGTGTCCGGGTGGTCCTTGCCGAGGCGCTTCTCGCTGATGGCGAGCGAGCGGCGCAGCAGGGTCTCCGCGCCGGCGTAGTCGCCGAGCTGCTCGAGCACCAGCGCCAGGCTGTTGAGCGCCGCCGCGGTGTACTCGTGCTCGGCGCCGAGGCGCTTCTCGTAGATCGTCAGCATGCGGCGGAAGTCGCCCTCGGCCTCGTTGAACTTGCCCTGGCGCAGGTGCGCGGCGCCGAGCAGGCCGAGCGCGGTGCCGACGTTCTGGTGGTCGGCGCCGAACACGCGGATGTTCTCCTGCAGCAGGCTCAGGCTGGCGCGCTCGGCGGCGGCGTAGTCGCCGCGCGCGAGCGCGGTCTGCGCCTCGACCAGCAGCGCGCGCGAGCGCGCGTCCGCCGCGCTCGCGGGGGCAGGCTGCGCCAGCGCAATCCCCGACGCGCACCAGAGCGCCGCGGCGAGGACGAGGAGGCGCATCAGTTGCGCGACAGCGCGATCAGCAGGCTGCAGGGGGCGTAGTCGAGCAGCGAGGCGCCGACCGAGCCCTTCCACCAGCGCGCGGCGAACGAGGTGTTCTGGTTGTGGCCGACCACGATCAGGTCCACCGCCAGGCTCTTCGCCAGCCGGCAGATCTCCTCCACCGGCTCGCCCACGGCGAGCTGCCCGGTGGCGTTGAAGCCGCGCTCGCGCAGCGTGCGGATGCCCTCGTCGAGCACCGTCTGCGTGCGCTTCTTCTCCTCCGCGAGCAGCTCCTCGGGCACGAAGCCCTCGGTGAGGAACAGCGACGGCGGCATGCTCGCCACCGCGAGCAGGTGCGTCTCCGCCTGGAGGAAGCTCGCCAGGTCGGCGCACTCGAGCAGCGCGCGCTTGCCCTCCTGGGAGC
>DASUZH010000408.1:0-2905 GCA_036376975.1 Burkholderiales bacterium
CGGCCCGGTCGAGCCGAACATGGACCGCGTCTACATCGGCCGCACCTTCGCGGTGGTGGTGCTCGCCGGCCTCGGCAGCATGACCGGCACCGTCGCCGCCGGGCTGATCCTCGGCATCTCGGAGTCGATCGTGCTGATCCACCCCGACCTCGGCGCTTCCTGGGCGCCGGCGGTTTCCTTCGCGCTGCTGCTGCTGGTGCTCGGCGTGCGACCGCAGGGCTTGTTCGGCAGATGAGGTTCTGGATCGGCAGCGCCGTCTTCGTCGCCCTGGCTTCGGCGGTGGCGGTGTTCGTGCGCAACGAGTACGTGTTCTTCGCCACCTACACGGTGCTGATGTTCATCGTGCTGGCGACCGCCTGGAACATCCTCGGCGGCTACGCCGGCTACGTCAACTTCGGCACCCCGGCGTTCTTCGGCCTCGGCGCCTACACCGGCGCGGTGCTGTACAAGGCCTTCGCGCTGCCGCTCGGCCTGCAGATCGCCGCCGCCTTCGTCATGAGCGGGCTGCTCGGCCTGTTCGCCGGCGTGCTGACGCTGCGCCTGCGCGGCATCTTCTTCGCCATCGCCACCATCGCGCTGGTGGTGATCATGGAGACGCTGTTCATCAACTGGCGCTACGCCGGCGGCGCCACCGGCCTGCAGCTGCTGCGGCCGGCGCCGATCTGGCCGTTCCAGTCCTACATCACCATGCTGTTCGTGGTGATGGCGCTGATGGTGGTGGGCTCGGTGGCGATCGCGCGCTATATCGAGCGCTCGTGGATCGGCCGCGGCCTGCGCGCGCTGCGCGACAGCGAGGAAGCCGCCGAGTGCAGCGGCGTGCCGACGCTGAAGCTGAAGCTGTTCGCCTGCGCGGTGTCGGGCGGCCTGATGGGCGCGGCCGGCGCGCCGATGCCGATGTACCTGTCGTTCATCGAGCCGGCGTCGACCTTCAACCTGAACTACGCCGTCGGCGCGCTCGCCGGCGCGATGATCGGCGGCACCTCGCACTGGATCGGCCCGGTGCTGGGCGCATTGCTGCTCAGCTCGGTGCAGCAGATAGTTACTGTCACGATCTCCAACGAGATCAACGTGCTGGTGGTCGGCGTCCTGCTGGTGGTCTTCATCGCCGCCGCGCCCGACGGCATCATCGGCTTCTTGCGCAAATGGCTCTCCTCGAAATAAGAAACCTGTCGAAGAGCTTCGGCGGCTTCGCCGCGCTGACCGACGTCAGCATCGACATCGCGCAGGGCGAGCGCTTCGGCCTGATCGGGCCGAACGGCTCGGGCAAGACCACCCTCATCAACTGCGTCTCCGGCACGCTGCAGAACGAGCGCGGCAGCATCCTGTTCGACGGCGCCGAGGTGACGCGCAAGGCGGCCTACCAGCGCACGCGCGGCGGCATCGCGCGCAGCTTCCAGATCCCGCGCCCGTTCTTCAGCATGTCGGTGCTGGAGAACCTGATGGTGCCGCTCGGCTATGTGGTTCATCTGAATAACAGGAATTCGGAAACCGAAGCCATGGGCATCCTCGAGCGCATGGGCCTGGCCGACAAGGCGCGCGCGCAATCCAGCACCTTGTCGCAGGTCGAGCTGCGCAAGCTCGAGCTGGCGCGCGCCATGGCGGCGCGGCCGCGCCTGCTGATCTCCGACGAGGCGATGGCCGGCCTGTCGGGCAGCGAGGTCGACGAGGTGCTGAAGATCCTCTTCGACCTGAACGCCTCGGGCATCACCGTCATCATGATCGAGCACATCATGCAGGCGGTGATGCGGTTCTCGCAGCGCGTGGTCTGCCTCGACGCCGGGCGCATCATCTGCGAGGCCACGCCGGCCGAGATCGTGAAGAACCCCGAAGTGCAGAAGGCCTACCTTGGCGCTTGAGCTCACCATCTCGGGGATGGAGGCCGGCTATCGCGCGGTGCGCGCCCTCCACGGGGTTTCCCTGTCCTTGAAAGAAAAGGAAACAGTGGCGTTGCTGGGCACCAACGGCAACGGCAAGAGCACGCTGATGAAGTGCGTCATGGGCATCGTGCGGCCCACCAGCGGTTCCGTGGTCCTGGAAATGGATGGTCAGAAGCACGACCTGACGAAGCTCTCCACCGAGGAAATCGTCAACCTGGGGGTGGCGATGGTGCCCGAGGGGCGCCGCCTGTTCCCCAAGCTCACCGTCGAGGAGAACCTGCTGCTCGGCGCCTTCCGGCCGCTCGCGCGCAAGGACATCGGGAGGAACCTGAGCTTCTCCTACGAGGCGTTCCCGGTGCTGGCCGAGCGCAGGAAGCAGCTCGCCGGCTCGATGTCGGGCGGGCAGCAGCAGATGCTCGCCATCGCGCGCGCGCTGATGTCGGCGCCCAAGCTGCTGCTGGTGGACGAGCCGTCGGTCGGCCTGGCGCCGATCCTGGTCTCCCATACCATCACCAAGATCAAGGAGCTGAAGGAGAAGTACGGCCTGACGGTGCTGATGGCCGAGCAGAATTTCCACCAGGCGATCCGCATCGCCGACCGCGGCTACATCATCGTGCACGGCGAGATCGTGTTCGAGGGCGGGGTGGGCGCGCTGGAGCAGAACGAGCTGGTGAAGAGCTACTATCTGGGTACGTAAGTGAAAGCCGTATTGTTTTTTGTCTTAATCAGTCAATCAATAGCGGCGTTCTCGCAGGACTATCCCAGCCGTCCGGTGCGCCTGCTGGTCGGCTTCCCGCCCGGCGGCGCGATGGACTCGGTGGCGCGGGTGATCGCGCCCAAGCTCGGCGCGTCGCTCGGCCAGCAGTTCGTGGTCGACAACCGACCCGGCGCGGCGGGCGCGATCGCCGCCGGCGCGCTGGTCGCTTCGCCGGCCGACGGCTATGCGCTGCTGCTGGCGGAGAGCGGCGCGCTGATCGTGCCGGCGGTCAACAGCAAGGCGGGCTACGACCCGGTGAAGCAGTTTGCGC
>DASUZH010000409.1:0-2132 GCA_036376975.1 Burkholderiales bacterium
AGCCGCGAGGCGCCTGCGTAGGTCCGCGCGGCGCGCTCGAAGCGGCGGCGCGCCAGCCGGCGGTCAACCCCTGGCGAGGGCGCGCTCAATCGCGGCGGCGACGGCGAGCGTGCGGCGGTCGCTGCCGGCGAGGCCGCACACCGTCAGGCCGACCGGCGCCGCGCCGCGCGGCTGGATCGGCAGCGAGGCGCCGCAGCCGTCGAGGAAGTTGACCAGGCCGTTGTTGCGCAGGATGCGGCCGTTCCAGCGGAAGAAGTCCTCGTCGCTGCGGTCCACGTCGGCGATGGCGGGCGCGACGCAGGGCACCGTCGGCATCAGGATCGCGTCGAACGGCGCCGCGAGCGCCTCGACCTCGCGGATGAAGGCCGCGCGCAGGAAGCCGAGCTCGACATAGTCGGCGGCGGCGAACGCCTTGCCGAGCAGCACCCTTTTCGCCACGCGCGGATCGTATTCGGCGATGCGATCGAGGGAGGGGCGATGGATATAGTAGGACTCGGCGCCGGCGAAGCCGCCATCCTTGAAGTAGCGGTCCTGGCGATCAAACGCGGGCACCGCCATGTCCGTCACCACGGCCCCGGCAGCGGCCAGCTTGCCGAGCGCCGCCTCGAACGCCGCGCCGACCTCCCGGTCCAGGTCCTGCAGCGCCGAGGAGCGCGGCAGCAGGAACCTGAGGCCCTTCACGGGCGATTCCGCCAGCGCGGCTTGCGGCTCGCCGGCGAGCACGGCGTCGTACGCCGCACAGCACGCCACGCTGTTCGCCAGCGGCCCGATCGAGTCGAGCGTGAAAGAAAGCGGGAAAGCGCCCTCGCGCGGCACGCGCCGCGTGGTGGGCTTGAAGCCGACCACGCCGCACAGCGCGGCCGGGCCGCGCACCGAGCCACGCGTATCGGAGCCGAGCGCCATGACGCACATGCCGTCGGCCTGCGCCACCGCGGCGCCGGAAGAAGAACCGCCCGGCACGCGGCCGGTCCTGCGGTCCCACGGATTCTTCGGCGTGCCGTAGTGCGGGTTGGTGCCGACGCCGCCGAAGGCGAACTCCACCATGTTGGTGCGGCCGATGAACACCGCGCCCGCGGCGCGCAGGCGGGCCACCGCGGCCGCATCGGCCGTCGCGGGCGGCGCCTTGTCCAGCACGCGCGAGCCGGCGCGCGTCACCTCGCCGGCGACGTCGAACAGATCCTTCAGCGACACCGGCAATCCGTCGACCGGGGAGCGGCGTACGCCGCTCTTGCGCAGCCGGTCGGCGTAGTCCGCCTCGGCGCGCGCGCTGTCCGCGTTTACCTTCATGAAGGCGCGCGCGCCCTCGCCGGCCGGATCGGCGATGCGCGCGAGCGCCTGCTCCACCAGCTCGCGGCTGCTGGTGCGGCCCTTCTCCAGATCGGCGGAAAGCTGCGCTACAGTCCACATGAGGAGGACGATAGCACGCTGAAAAAGCTCTCGAGCCTGCTGTTCGGCGGCAGCTGCTTCCTATGCCGCGGTGCGGCGCAAGGCGTGCTGTGTCCAGCCTGCGACGCGGATCTGCCGCGGCTGGTGGCGCCCCTCTGCCCGCGCTGCGCGCTCGAGTCGCCGCGCGGCGCGCTGTGCGGGCGCTGCCTGGCCGAGCCGCCGCGGTACGACGCCACCGTCGCCGCGCTGGCCTATCTGTTTCCCGCCGACGTGCTGATCCACGCGTTCAAGTTCCGCGGCGAGATCGCGCTCGCGCCGCTGCTCGCCGAGAGCTTGCTGCGCAGGATCGATGGAGATGAAAAAGTCGACCTCATCGTCCCGGTGCCGCTCTCCGCGGGGCGGCTGCGGCAGCGCGGCTACAACCAGTCGGCCGAGATCGCGCGACGGCTGCGGCAGCGCGCGCCGCTCGAGCTGTTCCTCTGCGAGCGCAGCCGCGACACCGCGGCGCAGATGGATCTGCCCTGGTCGGGGCGGCAACGCAACGTGCGCGGCGCTTTCCGCTGCGCCCGCGGCGTGACCGGGACGGTCGCGGTGGTGGACGACGTGATGACGACCGGCGCAACCCTCGACGAGCTCGCCGCGGCGCTCAAGCAGGCGGGGGCGGCGCGCGTGGTCAACTGGGTGGTAGCGCGTACCTACTGATGTTCGACATCGTCCTCGTCCAGCCGGAGATTCCGCCCAACGCC
>DASUZH010000410.1:0-2388 GCA_036376975.1 Burkholderiales bacterium
TGGTGGGTGGAGTACTCGATCAGCTTCTTCCCGGTGATCCTGATCGTGTTCCTGCTGCGCTCGTTCCTGGTCGAGCCGTTCAAGATCCCGTCGAGCTCGATGGTGCCGACGCTGCTGGTCGGCGACTTCATCCTGGTGAACAAATTCACCTACGGCATCCGCCTGCCGGTGATCAACAAGAAGGTGGTCGAGCTCGGCAGCCCCGGGCGCGGCGACGTGATGGTGTTCCGCTATCCGGAGGACCCGTCGCTCGACTACATCAAGCGCGTGGTCGGCCTGCCGGGCGACCGCGTCGAGTACCGCAACAAGCGGCTGCTGATCAACGGCGCGCCGGCGCCGATGCGCCAGGTCGACGACTACCTCGCCAAGGAGCGCATGCAGTTCTCGCGCCGCTTCGTCGAGACGCTCGGCCGCAGCGAGCATGAAATACTTCTCGAAGACGACGCGCCGCAGCCCGGCGGGCCGGGGCGCGCGTTCCCGTTCGCCGGAAATTGCAACTACAATACCGGCGGCGTGGCGTGCACCGTTCCGCCGGGACACTACTTCGTGATGGGCGACAACCGGGACAACTCGAGCGACAGCAGGGTGTGGGGCTTCGTCCCCGACGAGAACATCGTCGGCAAGGCGTTCTTCATCTGGCTCAACCTGAACGAGCTCGGCCGCTTCGGCTCGTTCCGCTAGGGAGGGAGGCAACATGAACAAGACTCGCATGCAGGGCGTCAGCATCGTCGGCCTGATCGTGGTGCTGATCGTGATGATCTTCGTCGCGCTGCTCGGCTTCAAGCTGATCCCGCCGGTGCTGGAGTACCGCGCGATGAAGGGCGCTATCATCGCCATCGCGCGCGAGCGGCAGAGCGCCTCGGTGGCCGACATCCGCCGCGCCTTCGAGTCGCGCCAGGCGATCGACGACTTCCAGGCGGTCAAGCCGGCCGACCTCGACATCACCAAGCAGGGCAACCAGGTGGTGATCGCCTTCGCCTACCGCAAGGAAGTGCACCTGTTCGGCAACGTCGGGCTGTACCTCGACTTCGCGGCGAACTCGCAGGAGTAGCGCCGACGCGGTACGCGCCTCTCGAAAGCCGGCTCGGCCACCGCTTCGCGGCTCCGGCGCTGCTCGAGCAGGCGCTCACGCACCGCAGCCACGGCGCGCACAACAACGAGCGGCTCGAGTTCCTCGGCGACGGCCTGCTCGGCTGCGCGGTGGCCGACGAGCTGTACGCCCGCTTCCCGCAGCTCCCCGAAGGCAAGCTGACGCGGCTGCGCGCCGGCCTGGTGCGCGAAGAGGCGCTTGCCGAGGTCGGCCGCAGCCTCGGCCTCGAGCAGCTGCTGCGCGTCGAGCCGAGCACCCCGCTGACCGACTCGATCCTCGCCGACGCCGTGGAGGCGGTGTTCGGCGCGCTGTTCCTCGACGCCGGCTATCCCGCTGCGCGCGCCGCCGTCCTCGCGGCCTTCGCGCCGCTCTTCGCGCGGCTCGATCCGGACGGCCCGGCGAAGGACCCCAAGACCCAGCTGCAGGAAGTCCTGCAGGCGCGCCAGCGCAAGCTGCCCGAGTACCGCGTCGTATCCGTGCGCGGCGCGGCGCACAAGCAGTCGTTCGAAGTCGAGTGCGTGATTGCCGAGCTCGGCCTGAGCGCCTCGGGCAGCGGCACCTCCCGGCAGCGCGCCGAGCAGCAGGCGGCCCAAGCCATGCTCGCAAGATTGGACAAATGAGACTTTCCCGATGAGCTCGCACCGCTGCGGCACCATCGGCATCGCCGGCCGCCCGAACACCGGCAAGTCAAGTCTCCTCAACCGCATCGTCGGCGAGAAGCTGTCGATCGTCTCCGCGCGGCCGCAGACCACGCGCCACCTGATCACCGGCGTGCTGACGCGCGACGACTGCCAGTACATCTTCGTCGATGCGCCGGGCCAGCAGACGCGCATGAAAAGCGCGTTCCACCGTACCCTCAACCGCCGCGCCACCGAGGCGGCGCGCGATGCCGACGTCGCGCTGTTCGTCGTCGAAGCGCTGCGCTTCGGCGCCGACGACCACGCCGCGCTGGAGGCGGTCCCCGACGGGCAGAAGGTGATCGCCGCGGTGAACAAGATCGATACGGTGAAGCGCGACAGCGACCTGATCCCGTTCCTCGACCGGCTGTCGAAAACGCGCGAGTTCGCCGCAGTCGTGCCGGTGAGCGCGAAAACCGGCCGCAACCTGCCGGCCCTGCTGCGTGCGCTGCGCGACGCGCTTCCCGAGGGCGCGGCGGCCTATCCGCCGGACCAGCTCACCGACCGCGACGAGCGCTTCTTCGCCGCCGAGCTGCTGCGCGAGAAGCTGTTCGAGGAGGTCGGCGAGGAGCTGCCGTACCGCTGCGAGGTGATGATCGACAGCTTCAAGGAAGAGGGGCG